>JANQPW010000365.1 GCA_028285285.1 Silvanigrellales bacterium | reverse complement strand
GGAGTTGCGGGCACATGGACGATCGCTATTTCTAAAACAAGCAAAAAGAAAAAGGCAGCAGCGCAGTTTGCGCTCTGGTGGGCCGGATTTCAATCGGGTCGAACCTTAGTTCCTCTGGGAATGAACCCGGCCCGAAAGGACCTTTTGAGCCAGAATGACCTGGTTGGAAAAAACCCCTGGTTTCCGAGTGTGTTGGAGACCTTTGACAAAGCGCAGGTGAGACCTCGCGTGTTGGGTTATAAAAAGGTTTCCCACGAAATCTCAAAGACCTTCACTGAGGTGATTTCCGGTCGGAAGTCTTCGTCGGAGGCAGGGAAAGACTTGGTGAAAAACCTGACAAGTGTCTCCAAGGTCGGCCAGGAATAAGGCCGTAATGACGGAGGCACAACAAAACAACATTGCTGGAAGAAAGCGTGGTCTTTTTGAGGCCGTGCCTTGGTTATTTTCTACCCCTGCCCTCGCCTTCCTCCTTTGTTTTGTTGTTGTTCCCACTTTTCAGAGTTTGTTTTTTTCACTCACCGACGCTGATCTTGAAAGTCTTACGAGTGGCGAATACAGTTTTGTGGGCATAGCCAATTACCTTCGATTGTTTGCAGATGAGTCATTTCGTAATGCGTCGTGGCTGCTCTTTAAGTTCTCGGCTCTCACAACGCTGATTGAGGTTGTGTTCGCCCTTTTTGTGGCCCTCGCACTTGAGTTTTGGCTAAAGCCTCCTCCCCTTGTGCGCAGCCTGTTGCTCATTCCTATGTTTGTTGTTCCTTTGGTTTCTGGTCTCACTTTCCGCTTCCTGCTGGATCCTTCCGATGGGGTCATGGGCGAAGTAGCGGCTATTTTTGGTCAGGAAGCTCCTGACTTGCTGGGTGATGGCACTCTGGCGTTTTGGTTGGTCGTGCTTCAGGATTTCTGGCGCATGTGGCCGTTTGTTTTCATGATTGTTTATTCGGGGCTCAAGACTTTGCCCCACGAACCTTTGGAAGCGTTTCAAATTGATGGTGGCACTCGCCTCCAAAGTCTTCGGTATGTGGTTCTTCCGTTGCTCTGGCCGTCTCTTGCTGTGGCAGTGGGTTTGAAGGTGATTGAGTCATTGAAGGCTTTCACGGAGATCTATGTGATGACCGGTGGGGGGCCGGGAGAGTCCACCAATATTCTCTCTATGTACATCGTGAAACAGGCCTTTGAGTTCTTCGATCTTTCTGGGGCGGCAGCTGCTGGCTCGGTGCTGCTGTTCGTTGGCCTTGTGGCGCTTGGCTGTTTTCTTTGGGTGCAGTCTTGGGCCTCACGAGGTGCTCAGGCATGAAAAAAATGTTGTTCCTTTTAGGTGGGCTCGGTTTATTGGCTCTCCTTGCTTTTCAGCTCTTTCCGCTTCTCGTCATCGTGCTCACAGGGTTGCGCTCTCCAGTCTCCCTCATGGAGTTTGGTGTCTTCTCCCTACAGGGGTTGGGCTGGGAAGCCTTTCAAACTTTGTTTAGCGAGCATGAAATGTTGTCGGCGTTGGGAAGCTCGGTACTGATTTCCTCGACCGCCTCTTTCCTTTCAGTTGTTGCTGCGGCAGCCTTTTCATACGCCTGCACCCAATTGCGCTTTCGTTTAGGGGGAGGTCTCCTTTTGGCAATAGTGGGCACTCGTCTCATTCCCCCTGCAGCGCTAATTTTGCCTCTTTTTATTCTCTTAAAGAGTTGGTCACTCACCGATTCTCATTTAGGACTCATTCTTGCACACACGGCTTTGAACATTCCTTTTTGTGTGTGGTTGTTGGTTCCCTTCTTTCGCGCTATTCCTGCCGAAATTGGACAAGCTGCTGAAGTGGATGGAATGACTCCTTTCCAAAAGTTTCGTTTGGTGTTTTTGCCTTTGGCGCTGCCAGGCCTCATGGTTGCAGCCGTTTTTAGCTTCCTCATGAGTTGGAATGACTTTTTGCTGTCTTTGGTGCTTGCAGGGTCGGCTGTGAAAACAGCTCCTCTGCTGGTGAACGGGTTCATGACAGGCTTTGGGCCCGAGTGGGGAAGCATGGCAGCAGCTTCTCTTTTGATGCTGGTGCCTGTGTTTGCGCTGTCGTGGCTCCTCCAAGGCAGAATTGTGGGCGGCTTGACCGCGGGTGGTGTGAAGTGACGAGAGGTTTGATAATGACACAATCAATGGATCCTGCTGACGCTCTCCCCTATGAAGCCGATCTCATGGGCCAGCGGGAATTTGTTTCCCGGGGTTTTATTGATGACACGCTTTCAGAACGCGCTTACCCCCCTTTTAAAGAGCGCCTTTACAACACCTTGGTTGGCACGGGAGTTTCCGGCGAGTGGTGTTTTTTAGAGCTGCGAGAAGGTGCTTCTGTCGCGCCCTCACTTTTTTTGAATTTGCGATGGGGTCGAGATGGGCGCTTGGAGTGCAGCGTGTCACAAAACTCTCCTGAGAATTTAGGGGGAGATGCTGGCCGTGATCTCTGGGAAACGCAAGAAAGGTCGCATGGAGAGAAGCAGATCTGTCACCTGTCGGCTGACTGCCGAATTTTGCTGCGGCCGAAACCATTGCTGATAGAGGTTTGGAAGGGTGAGCAGAGACTTCGCTTTGTTTGTGATGATATCAATGTGGGTGGATTTCACCAAACAGCCGTGGTGAGACGTTCTCCCGAGGCCGTTCGGGTGACTCTTGAAGTGGAACACGGAGAGACTTTTTACGGCACGGGTGAAGACTTTGGCACCTTTGAAAAAACGGGCATGAAGCGCAACCTTCTCAATGCCGATGCGTTGGGAAATCACGGGCAGGCCTGCTATCAGAATTCTCCCTTCTTGTTTTCGAGCCACGGCAAAAGCTTTGAGATCTTGAGCAATGAACCGGCATCTTTTGATGTTCAATGCGAGCGTCAGGGGCTGTTGACTGTTTCGCAGGCTCTTGTTTCTGAGCAGAGAGAATCTCTTCTCTCGTTGCGCGTGGGCTTTGACAAAACCGTAAACGATTCTGTGCGCACTCTGCGAACTGGCTTAGAAAAGCCCCGAGGTGTTCCGGCGTGGAGTTACGGGCTCTGGTTGTCTCGCTGCTACTATCAAGACGAGGCTGAAGTGCGACAGGTTTTAGCAGAGGCAAAAGCCCGTGAGTGGCCTGTGGCGGCTATCAACCTTGATGCGCGGTGTTGGATGGATCCCAACACACGCACCGATTTTGTGCCCGATGCTTCACGTTTTGAAAATTTTGAGGCCCTGATCAGAGACATCAACTCCGAGGAAATCGCAGTTTCCCTGTGGGAAAATCCCTATGTTTCTTCTCGTTCCGATCTTTTTCATGTAGGTCGCAAAAACGGTTTCTTTGCCCTTGGAGAAAACAGTGAGACCTACCCTTATCAGTGGGTTCCTCCGGGTTTGCCAGGTTTTCCGCAGCCTCCCGTTTGTGGTCTTGTCGACTTCACAAACCCTGCAGCTGTGGTTTGGTGGAAGGAGCTCCACCTTCCCCTTCTCAAGATCGGTGTGCGTTGTTTTAAAACTGATTTTGGAGAGGAGATTCCGGCAGATGCCCGTTTTTTCGACGGCAGACGAGGTCTTGAGCTCAGAAACGAGTATGCGGATCTGTACAATCAAGCTGTCATGGCAGTGGTGCGAGAGTTTCACTCAAGCGCAGAGGGGGAAGAAGACGGTGTGATCTGGGCTCGTTCTGCCTATCGGCAGACCCAAGCTTTTCCTGTGAAGTGGGCTGGCGATGGGCAAACCAACTGGCGTTCGCTGCGTGCCACTCTCCGCGCCGGCTTGTCTCAGGCTTTTGGCGGAGCCCTGTTTTGGTCGCATGACGTGGGTGGGTTTTACGGAGACTCTCCTGATCCGGAACTGTACTTGCGGTGGGCTCAGTTTGCGCTGTGGTGCAGTCACATTCGCTTGCACGGAACCACGGCGCGTGAGCCTTGGGTTTTTGGCGAGAGGGTCGATCGGGCTTTTCGGGCATGCTTGAAGGTGCGTGAGCTATTGCGGCCCTATTTTGAGGCCACAGGTCATGACTGTGTTCGAAAAAAGCAGAGCTTTTTGCTTCCCATGTTGTTTGCCGATCAAGGTGGAGAAGTGTCTCGTTGGGCATACAACGACGACCAATTTTTTGCGGGAGAAGATGTTGTCGTGGCCCCCTTTCTGAGTGACCACGGCGGCCGCTTGGTGAGTTTGCCTCAGGGCAGATGGGTTGACCTGCGTACTGGTGAGGAGCACCAGGGGCCCTGCACTCTTTCCAGCGAACGAACAGTGACCTTACCCGTTTTCTTTAGGGCGGAGTCAAATTGGGCTTCTTTGTTCCGGCAGGCTCAAAGTGTGGTCTCTGCAGCGGAGACTGAACTGGCATGACTTTTCTTGATGTGCAAAATTTGTCTTACAACTATCCGAATGGCAAGCGCGTTTTTCATGATCTGAACATGGCCGCAAAGAGTGGAGAGTTTGTTGTGTTGATTGGCCCTTCGGGTTGTGGCAAGTCAACTCTTCTACGTCTCATTTCGGGGCTGGAGTCTCCAACAGCTGGCCGAGTCTGCTTCAATGGAAAGGACGTCAGTGCTTTGCCAGCGCGAAAACGCAATGTTTCCATGGTTTTTCAGAGTTATGCTCTTTACCCCCACATGACAGTGTTGCAGAATTTGGAGTTGGCGTTGAAGCTGGCGGGAGTTTCTTTAGCAGAGCGCCGCAAGCGTGTTTCACGGGTGGCTGGTTATCTTGAGATTCAAGATCTTTTCACCCGAAAACCTGCGCAGCTTTCGGGTGGTCAAAGGCAAAGGGTGGCCATGGGGAGGGCTTTGGTGAGAGAACCGGCTCTGTTTCTTTTTGATGAACCCCTCAGCAATCTCGACGCGGAGTTGCGGGCGCGGCTTCGCATTCAGATCAAGCGCTTGCACCAGGAATTTCCTTCAACCAAGGTCTATGTCACACACGATCAGGTTGAGGCCATGACGCTAGCAGATCGCATCGTCGTGCTGCGCGATGGAGAGGTTCAGCAGATTGGGTCACCTTCTGAGCTTTATGACAAACCGGCAAATCTTTTTGTGGCCCAGTTTCTGGGAAGCCCGGCTATCAACCAGCTTGTGGCCGAACTGCAGGAGGGTGCAGTTCACTGTGGCGGAAAAGACACAGGTCTGCGCACTTCTTTGAAGGGCATTGAGAACCATGTCACCATTGCGGCGCGACCAGAAAAAACACAGGTGCGAAAAAAAGGTGTTGAAAACACTGTTTCTTTGGGCAGTGGAAGTTCGCTTTGCTTTTCAGGTCGGGTGGTGGTCACTGAAAACCTAGGTGCCGTTGTTCATTACAATGTGGAGACCGAAGTGGGCGAGCTTCGCGCCTCGCAGCGCGCGCATGGCACCGGTGAGGGCATTTTGAACGAAGGGGAAGCCGTGGAGGTGACCTTCGGCCTGGCCGATGTTCATGTGTTTTCGAATCCATCGGGAGAGATGGTTTCTGTTTCCAGCAAATGATCAGTTCTCGAAGAATTTGTCCAGCTCCTCCTTGCTCAGTTTTCGCCCTGAGAGAGAGGTTGAAAGGGTGTCGGTTTCCATGAGCATGGGTGACTTTCCAAAGCGGTGCCGAAATCTTGCGCTGCCTTCGAGGATGCGATCCATCACTTGGTCGTTTGTTGCAGCCACTTTGGAGATTTCCGACCAATCAAATGTGAACCGGTCGAAGGAATGCAGCAGGGACTGAACGGGGATCAGCTGCTCAAGAGCCTCATCGAAGGTCCCAATGGGGAACTTGGCCACAGCCACTAGCAATTCCACGTGCAGCAGCCTCCGTTGTCCGTCTCTTGCCCGAGTCACCCAAGAGCCAAGTGAGTTGCCAAAGCGATTGGGGAGGACTCTAGAGCTTGTTGCGTTGAAAACACGCAGACCAAGAAGACGGTCGAGCTCGAGGTTGGCATCTCCTGAAAGGGGCACACCCGAGATCTCCATGACTTTTCTCGCGCGCTCACGGATGCGCTCCCAGGCTGGATTGTTCCGTGTCAGCTTTTGCACAATGGTCTCTCTGTCTTCGTTGCTGGGTTCAGGATTGAATCTTGCAGCTTCCCGATTCACAAAATCGCGCACCTGCTCGAGATTTTGTTCGAGTGCGCGGCCTTGGAAGGCAAACCTTGTGAGAGCCTCTGTTTGCGAGCGGAAGTGGGGCTCGTCTTGTTTGCACTCTTCACTGGAGATGAAGCTAAGGCTGCTCGAGTAGGTCTTCATCTGGGGCAGATCGTTCAGAAGAAAGGGCCAAAAAGGATTAGGGTAGTTCGTGGTTTCTTTTTCTGGTTCAGGGAAAAAGCAGGGGAGCCCTCCGTTTTCGTGTATTTGTGCAAAAAGGAGTGACTTCAAGACCCGACTCTGTTCCTGGCTGGAGGTCATTTTGTCAATCGTGCTCCGTAGCCATTGCAGGTGCATCTGCAGGGCGATCAGATCCTGAAGGTTGACGGATTCTGTATTGTTTCTCAGAAAGTGAAGCAACCTTCCGCTGGGGAACACAGCGTGGTAGAGATCGTGTCCAAAGAAGCCAATGGGTGCCGTTTCGGGAAAGTCTCCATCAACATGCCCCCGAGAAAATTGTGCGGGCCGAATGTGAAAAAACTCCAAGTCAAGAACCTGTGAAACACTCAACGACACTTCTGTGGGCCACACAAGCGTGAGAGGGTGTGCTGAAAAAAGCAAGATAACAAGAGAGACACAATCTGAGAGATCTTGAAAACTGTTGAATCTCCCGAACGGCTGAGAAATGCTGGCTGCTGCATAGCAACTGCCCAACAGGGTGGCGCCATAGTAAGGGTTGTCGGAGTCGTCGGTGAAACTCAAAAGCTCCATGGCGACCTGCTTCGACTCTTCATAGTTGATTTTTTTAAGTTTGTTGTATTCAGGGAGCCGAGCTGTGCTCAGGTGTTTGAGAACACCTTTCACAAATGGTTTCAACTCGGGAAGGGCAACGAGAAAGGAAGGGCTCCGGAGGGCCGCTGGCAGGTGGTCCTGAAACAGCTTCACTTTGTCATTGCTGCTCAACTCAACCGGAAGAGCGGCTGAAAACCCCGATGTTGCTAATACGAGTTCATCGAACCCGTAGTTCTTCGATCCAACAAGCGGTTGAAACGCTCTTTTCCAAATGTCAAATTGCAGGGTTTTCAGTTCCTGCCATTTTTTCTGATTGAAAAATGTGGTCGTCCAGAAGTCAACGACTTGGTCAATGGGATCTTTCACAATCGCCAAAACCTCAGGCGGAGCTTCTTTGGAGGTGGTTATTCCCGCGCTGTCGAGTTTACTTTGCGAAACTGATTTGTTCTTGATGCACGAGAAGAGCAGCAGAAGGGCAAGGAATGAAGAGGCTTTCATACTTCACCTTGTGGTCGGGATTGTCACGAATGGAATCAATTCGAGTGTACTCGAAAAACGCCTGCTGGCATCTTTCCTCGTTCCTTTTCTTTCCAGAAAGTTCTTTGAAATCACCCTGGTTTTTGGAAAAATTCGCTTTTTTCTTGATCTTTGATACATTCTCCATAAAAGTAACAGAAGATTTTAGAGGAAACGGAGTTTTCAATGAAAAAGTTGTTGTTGTCAGTAGCCGGGGTTCTCAGTGTTGTTGCATGTGGGGTGGCCACAACCACCGATTCGCAGGTGAAGCTGAGAGACATGACCACTGAAGAAGCGCTTGCCGATTTTGACACCTTGGTGGCAACCTTTCGCGATCAATATGGACCTCTCGAGTTCAAAGAAAGGCGTTTCGGATTCAACTTCAACGAGTTGACTCAAAGTCTCCGGGCGGAAATTGAGGCGTCGAGCAGCGACAAAGAGGTGTTCAATATTTATTCGCGCTTTGTGAGCTCGTTTCGCGATGGCCACGTTTCGATTCGCTTCAATGGCAAGAACACCCGTGGTGAAAACAGTGCTCGCATTCCACTCTTTGCCGAACCCATTGAGGGGCAACCTGTGATCACCGGTGTGCTGGAAGAAAGCGTTGGGGCTCGTGGAATTGAAGTGGGTGACATCGTGCTTTCTATCGATGGCACACCTGCAGCTGACCTTCTCGAAGGGTTTAAGAAAACAGACGCCTTTGGAAACCCAGTTAGTGATGAGCATCTGTACTATTTGCTCTTTAATCGGTTCTTTGAGCAAGGCGAGCTTTATCCTGAAGGAAAAACCGCCCGTGTTCAGGTTCAAAAAGCCGACGGTAGCGTGCTTGAGGCTGACCTTACTTGGCGCCGCACGAACGATATTCGTCTCAAACTGCCAGATGCCGGCGTTTCGGCACCCGGGCGTCATCTTATGATCGCACCTCGTGCTGCCGACCTCAACAAAGCTGCAGGGATCGACAAATGGGGTGGCCCCGAACCCTTTTTCAAAACCGCGCAGGTGGCGGAACAGTTTGGGTTTGTTGAAGTCAAGCCAAACGAAACGTTTTTGCAAAAGTACGGACTCGATGCCGAAACAGCTCCTGAAATCTACGCTGCCCTGTACGAACACAATGGTCAGAATGTGCTGTTGATTCGCCAGCGCACTTATTCCACAGAAACCTACGAACGCCACTTTGACTATTTGGCTGCCTACCGTGCCATCTTGGACCAATACGATAGCCTTGCAGATGTATTGGTTGTTGACCAAACGAACAACCCCGGTGGTTTCTTGAGCTACTGTGTTGGCTTTTCTCAGCTCTTTATGTCTCAGCCAGGTGCCAACTTCATGCAGGCTATGAACGCTGACCGCAAGTGGATCGACGACTTCCGTCAATACGCATATGAGACTGACCCTGATTTTCAGTCGGAAGACGCGCTGAAATACTTGGCAGTGGCCAATGCGGTGGAGCGGTCTTATGATGCTGGTGAGTCCATCACCGAACCTGTTCCCTTCTTTGGTGACAACACTCTTCTTCCCGATAGCGAATACACTTGGAACAAGCCTATGCTTGTTCTCATCAACGAGCTCGCCGGTTCTTGTGGTGATATCTTTCCCATGATGGTGAAGAAGAACCAAACTGGAGTTTTGTTTGGCAAGCGCACAATGGGTCTTGGCGGAAATGTGGAAGGGTTTGATCTCAGTGCTTCCCGGGCCAGCGTGCGGCTCACAAGGGGTCTGTTCACCAGTTATAAGGTCGATGGTGCCTATGAAGACGCCGACTTTGCCGAAAACAACGGTGTTTTGCCCGACATTCCCTATGAGCCGACTTTGGCTGACTTCCACCAGGGCTACACAGACTATGTTCGAGCTTTCAGCGATGAAGCGACCGCATTGGTGGGCTCCACGCCCTCTCCCTGAGAGGGTGGGCCTTGGGGCCCGTGGAGAGGCTTCTTGGCGTGGAGAGTCTGATTTTTTTTAGCCGATACCTTTCGATTATGCATCGACTTTTAGGCCTGAGAACAGCGTTTTATGATGTTCATAATGTTAATTTGATTGATTGATTTGGTTTTATCGTGGTAGAAAGCTGCTTGTAACAGAAGCATGAGCGCCTGCAGACAGGCTCAACACATGAGAATTCTGAGCAGCGCGGAAGAAAGGGGGGTAGTGTGGAAAATCGCTTAACGGCACTTTCGGTCGGAAAAGACACCCACCCCAAGCTCTACTTTTTCGCACGCCACCATCCCGAGATTCTTCAAGTCTTCCACAATGTCGAGAATGACCTCTCTCTCACCTCTGGAATCACCCTTGCCGACAGCGACTCAGAAGACATCATCCGGCTTTATGTTGAATCTCTCCACATTCCTTTGCTTCTCGAGTCAAAGGCCATTGTGAAGAATGAAGAGACCCAGTGTGGCTACAGCCCCCTCGTGGCTGGGTTGCAGTTTCGGCACTACGACAGCGCTTTCAGTGCAAAGATTGCGGCTAACCGCGCTACTGCCATTGCCAAGTTGGCCAAACGGGGTGAGAAATCAGGAGACTCTCTCTATTGCTACTATCACGGCGCTGGGGAAGACCCGGCTCACTCCGCTGCGTTTATTGAAGAGATCAAGTCCGTGATCATCAAGTATAGCAACAACACCGAAAAAGATCAGACTCCCAAGTCGGGGTCCAAGTTTGACTTTGTCTTTTCCGCCCGAATCGACCGCGGCGATTGAGTTTCAGCTTCTAGGTCTGTTCATGCCCTCGTTTAGCCCAGATCTGTTGAGGTGTCTCAGGGGGGAGGCTTTTCAGATGAATGAGGGTTCTGAGATCCCTCTCTCGGAGCACGGCTCTCTCTCCGAAGTGGACCACTTGAGTCTGCCGAAGCTTGAACACCTCCCATGACTCAGGTGATTCTGGCTTCGTGAGGCTCACCTCTGCAAGGTTGATGAGCTGCCCTTCTCTCTCAAGGCGAGACTGTGTGGGTGTGAAGTGTTCCACAAGCCCGCTTCTCACCAGCGCTTCGTCGAAGCCATTGGGTGCCCCATGGTACACCACTTTCCCCTTCACAAGAGCGAGCAGTGCTGTTGAAAACAGGCGGGCTTCTTGTTGGCTATGAGTGATCTGAAGAATGGTGAGCCCTCGCGCCTTTTGCAGTTTTTCAAGCCAAAAGCCCAGCTCAAGACGGAGCCTCTCATCGAGTGCTGCAAAGGCTTCGTCGAGTACAAGCCAACTCGAGCCACGCAATAGCGCCCGTGCTATGGCGACCCTTGCTTTCTCTCCCCCGGAAAGCTGGCTGGGGTGTTTCTTGGCGTAGTTTTCGGGGAGCTCTAGCTCTGTGATCATGTCCACACACATTTGTTCCGACTTGCCGGCACTATAACCCTTGTCGTGAAGGGCAAGCTTCAAGTTTCCAAGCACCGTGAGATGGTCAAAGAGCGTTTCATTTTGAAAGACAATTGCAAAGTCTCTTTGCGAGGGTGGAAGGTCTTGGATTTCTGTATTGCCTTTTTTAACTCGTCCTGAATGGAGGGGGGTGAACCCTGCGAGAGCCTGAACAAGGGTCGATTTTCCCGCTCCGGAAGGGCCAATCACACTCGTGAAGCTCCCCTCTTCCAGCTCAAATGAGGCCTGAAGAAGAAGAGATCCACTTTGCTTCACAACGATGTCTTCAGCTTTGAGCACCAGAACTTCTCCTTGATGAAAACAGCAACAGGGCTTGGGTGAGCAGGAGCAAAACGAGTGCTGCCACGCTGGCCTCCCCAAACTGATAGGAGCCCAGTAAGTCGAGCAAGAGTAGGGAAAGGGGTTGAAAGTGGACATCTCCAAACAAAGCTGGGGTCGAGACATCTCCCACAGAAAACGCCAGAGAAAGGAGAAAAGCGCTTGCGAGGGGTTTGCGGAGTGCTCGTGCTTCAACCCAGAGTGTTTGAAGGCCGAGTGGGAGCGATAGTGCATCGTAGGTCTGCCGCCATTGGCCATAGTTTTCCCGCGCCAGAGGGAGGATGATTCTCATGCAAAAAGGAGCAAAAAGAAAAACTTGGATGGCCACAACGGTGAAACCCGAAAACTCGAAGGGGTTGATCTCCAAACCCAGGTAGGCCTCAAACCAAGAAAATGCGAGCACAGTCGGCGAAAAGGCGATGAGTCCAAAGCTCAAGACGTCGATGAGCGCGCGTTGCTCCATAGAGCGAGAAAATCTCGCTAATGACAAACTGAGTACCAAAGACAGGAGGCTTGCCCCAAGGGCCGCTGGCACTGCAATTTGCAGACTCTGAAGGAGCGCCGGTAGCACTGCCGTTTGAAGTTGGGGAAGGAGTGGCGGTGAAGTGTCGCTGGTGATGTGAGCGAGTCCATCTGCCACAATGGCAAGAAGTGGGATGAGCACAACGGGAGTGAAAATAAGAAGTGTTGGGATCAGTTTCTTGTTTGGAAGGCGACTTTCTTTTGTTAAGTAGGGGTTGCGATTGATGTGTTCTGTTTCTTTATTTGACAAATTCAAGCTTGCGCCAATCTTTTTCACAGAGAGCAGAAGCACGAGTGACACCAGAAGCAGGAAGACGAATTGAGCCGCTGCGGCCAGAAAAGCACTGCCCGTGTCGTTATCGTAACGAACAAATTGATAGATGAGCACTTCAAGGGTGGTGAGATCTGGGCTGCCACCAAGGGTCAGAATCACCGCAAAGCTTGTGAGACAAAAAGCGAAGACCAAGAACCACAAGTTGAACGCTGTTGGCAGAAGTTGGGGGAGTTCTACGTGCCTGAAACGGAGCCAGGGGCTTAAATTCATTGCTAGCGAGGCTCTCCAATGGGCAGAGGGAATGGCCTGATAGCGGATCAGAAACTGTTGAGCACACATTCCAAGGTTGAAATAGACATGGGCGTGCACAATGGCCCACTTGTTGTAAAGAAAAGGAAGGGTAAAACCAAAGGTAGACGAGAGAGAGTCGTTGATGAACCCGCTGTTTCCATAGGCAATGATGAAGGCGAAGCTCAGAACAACCGAAGGAAGACCGAAGGGAACGGTTGCTAGGCGCACCAGTCCCCTTCCCCATGCATGGGGATAGAAGTAAACGGATCTTCCAAAAATGAGTGCCAAAAGAACTGTGAAGGTTGCGCTCCAGGCCGACTGTTCAACAGAAAAGAACAAGGCCTGCAAAATGGAGGGAACAACACTGTACTCTGAGCTCCAGGCCTCCATGAGCTGTGTGATATTTGAGAGTTGGGTGAGAGATGCTGCAATTAACGGAACAAAACCAAAGAGAACCAGCAAAAGGAGTGCTAAAGCAACGGCGCTGCGGAACACTTGGCTCCAGAGTTTTGATTGGAACTGGCTCACTTGTCGCTTCCCTTAGCGAAAAGCCTGGCGCCATTGTTGAATAAGGGCGCGGCGCTGGAAGGAGGATCTTCCTTTTGCTGAAAGCTTTGGGGGCTTCATCACACGAAATGACTTCAGGCTTGTTTGAAAAGCAGGGGGAAGAAGGGGAAGAGCCTCTTCAAGTACTGGGTACATCCAGTTTTTTAAAGCGATCGTTTTTTGAGCTTCGGGCGTGCTGAGGAACTTGAGGAAGTCTTGGGCCAGCTTGGGAGAAGGAGCTGCTTTCAGGGCGGCTGCATATTCGACCTGAAGGGGGTGTCCGTTTGAAAAGGGCAGTGCCTTGTAGCGGTCGGAAGACTCACTGAGCTTATGGTAGAGCTCGCTTGTCGTGTAGCTGAAGACCGCCTTTGCTTCACCTTTTGTCAGAAGACCGTACGACTGGCTCCATCCGGGAGAGAAGCTGATCACTTGGTTTTTGAGCATTTTGAGAAGCTCTTTCCACTCAGCATCATTTTTGGCCACTTGCCGGATCCATCTCAGAAGCCCAAAGCCCGGAGACGAAGTTCGAGGGTCTTGGGCTGCAAAAGACTTTCTGAATTGGGGGTCCCGGAGAAACTCCTGCAGTGTTTTGGGAAATGTTTTGACTTTTTGTGTGTCCACAATCACTGCAAAAAGCCCGAAGTCTAGAGCTTGAAAGGTGTGGTCGGCTGAGCTGAGAAGGCCAGATCTCCCGACTTTCGTGGTTGTGCTCTTGAGTTTCTTGGTTTTTTTCATGTCTTCAACTTGTGCGTTGTCGAAACCAAGCACAACGTCAACTGTCTTAAACCTCCCGAAGCGGAGGTCGGAAAGCAGCGCGCCGGCGTCGGAGGAAGTGACCCACTCCAGCTTGCAAGAACAGTTCTTCTCAAAGTCTTTCTTAAGGTCACCGCCCGGGC
>JANQPW010000348.1 GCA_028285285.1 Silvanigrellales bacterium | reverse complement strand
CTTTCCGAAAGTGAAGCCAGTGACCGGTTCGACATTCGCGGTGTGGAACTGGGGCTATATGGCCCGATCGACCACACTTTTGACGGCAAGTTCTCCATAGCCGCCCACCCGTCCAGCGAAGGGCTTGGCGTCGAGGTGCACGAAGTTGTTTTGAGCGCAAGCCGGCTGAACATCCCCGTTCAGATCAAAGTGGGTCAGTTTTTTCTTGGCGTTGGACGACTCAACCAAATTCACCAGCACGACTGGTCTTTCACTTCCACACCCCTCATTCATGAGCTTGTTTTTGACAGCTCAGAGGGTGCGTTCGACACCGGCGCCGAAATCGCCTGGCTCGCCCCCTGGCTACCCGCAACAGAGATCACACTTGGGGTGACCAACGGCTGGACTTTTGGCCACAGCCACACGAAAGGCACCAAGCCCCGCGAGCCTCTTCTCTATGTGCGAAGCACCCTTTTTGGCGATGCTGACACTCTCGGCTTTCAAAATTCTTCGAGTGGCCTCCTTCTTGGAGTCTCGTGGGTTCGAAGAAGACCCGATCGATCTTCCGATCCTGAATTTGATCTTTTCGGAGCAGATCTGACGCTCAAACTGCGTGAGGCCAATCACATTCTCTGGCTCTGGCAAACGGAGGGGTGGTACCGTGAGCTCAAACCCACAGAGGGTGAGTTTGAAAAGGTCTGGGGTGCTTACTCCTTCCTTGAACGCCACACGTGGGATCGGCTTTTTGCCGGCGCCCGCATTGAGATCCTGTCTGACCTGAGTCGTCAAAACCTGCTGGGTGAGGTGGAAACAAATGACACTTGGGTGGCTGGGCCAGTCCTGACATGGAGACACTCGGAGTTTCAGCTGTTCCGAATGGAATACCTTTTCGAGCGCGCCCAGGTCAATGAAACCGTTTCAGATGCTCATCGTCTCAGTCTGCAAACGAGCTTTATTTTGGGCGCACACCCCGCTCATGATTTCTAGAAGGACAAGTGAAGATGTTCTCATGTTTTGCGAAAAAGGCAGGGCCCCGAAGAGGTCTCGGCGTTTTGCTGCTCACCTCGGGAGTCGTGTTTCCTGCATTGGGTTGGGCGACAACTCCGCTTCAAGTTCAAACAACCACAACAGAGCTGGCTTGGCTCGCCAAGAAAATCGGTGCCGAAGCGGTTGCTGTGAAGAGCTTTTTAAACGGCAGTGAAAACCCTCATTATGTTGATGCAACCCCTTCTTTCGCACTCCGAGCCAAGCGAGCCGATCTCGTCATCACAGTTGGGCTCGACTTGGAGATCGGATGGTTGCCGCGCACCTTACAAAGATCCGGAAACCTACGGGTTCAACCAACAGAAAGCTCCCCCGGATACTGCGAAGTGGGCTCATCTCTCCATGTGCATGGTAAAGTGACAGGCAAGATCGATCGCTCGATGGGCCATCTGCACTCCAAAGGCAACCCGCACTTCTGGTATTCGCTGAGTGAAATGAGCAGAGCGGCCACGCGGGTGCTGACGTGCTTGAAAAGAGCAGCAGCAGACACCCTTGATCCGGCTGCACTGCCTCCAACACTTCAAACTTGGGAACAAAATGAAAAGCAACTTCAAGAGAGATTTGTCGCAGAGAAAAACAAACTTCAAACGCGACTTGACAGCCTTACGAACAAGAAAGGGCCCATTGTTGAGCTGCATGAAGATTTTAGCTACCTTTTTGCAGAACTCGATCTTCAATCGTGGGGCTCGCTTGAGGAGAAACCGGGTGTGAAGCCAAGCGCGGGGCGCCTTTCGGAAGTGGCCATAGCCGCAAAAAGAGACAAAGTTCGCTTACTCCTTTTGAGCAGTCTTGACTCAAAGGCCGTGGCCAACAAGTTTTCAGAGCTTTCCTCCATACCGAACGTGGCGCTTCAGGCCCACCTCAAACGGACCTCTCCAGTCGACACGGAAGACTACTTTGAGGTTTACTGGGGGAACATCAACAGGCTCTTAGCGGCTTTGGAGCCTCAACCGTGAATTCTGAGCTTGTGACCATTCGCTCATTCGGGGCTCCTTCAGGCGCTCAAATTCGTGATTTCGTCATTTGTGAAGGAGACCTGGTTTGGATCACCGGGCCCAATGGGTCTGGAAAATCGACCTTACTGAGATCCATCAGCACTTCAGTTGTGGAGCATAGCGCGAAAACTTCGAACTCTCAGTTTGGCGGCCTTCACTCGATCGAGACACAATTGGAACCGCATGATATTGCCTTTCTCCCACAGGGAGAAACTCAGCATTTTTCAATT
>JANQPW010000345.1 GCA_028285285.1 Silvanigrellales bacterium | reverse complement strand
GTTTGAGTCTTTTGCGGGATTGTTACGCGCTCGTTTTTTGATTTCGGGCGGAGAGTCGGCTGGAAGCCAGAGCTGGTCTTCCATTTCCAATATCGACGAAGCACGTCGCAACAGTTCTACGACTCTCTCTCCTGAAAGCCACGAGTTGGGGCTCGAGCTTGGGTTTGCCCGTGGCGATGAAGATGCCTTTGAGGGCGTTGCAAAAGACAACACCATCACGGGCGTTGCGTTTCACCCCAACATTCGGCCTTCGCTCCTCATGTTCAGCCCTGCCCATCCGCAAACCCCCGGAATGCCGGGATCGGTGGTGCAAAATGTTGTGTATGCAAGGGGTTCATATGTGTTTGAAACCCCGGGCTTTGGTTTGATTTCGCCTTCTGTGATTTGGGCAAACTTGCACAAAACGGCACCCGCTTCAGCTCTGAACACGCCCGGACGTGCAGCTGATCTCGGTGTGGAAATCAATCTTGACTACGCATACAGAACAGCTAGTCAGATCAATTTTGGAATCACCGGGGGTGTGCTGTTTTCGGGCAGTGCCTACGAGGTGAAGACGGAGACTGAAACCAAGGAAGCAAAGATTTCCTATGGAATTCGAACGACCATTTCCACATCCTTTTAAGAGCAGTGGTCAATGCGCTTGCGCCATCTGAAGAGGTTCGGCCCGGGTTTTGGATTGCCTTTCAACGCGGTTTCGGTGGCGTTTCTGTTGTTTTGTGGAGCTACCCTAAGCTCGGGTTGCGCAACGCTGGGCGATTCCAAACAATACGTTTCGGTTGACTCGGAACCGCGAGGGCAAGCCGTTTCTCTCACAGAAGACGCTTCAGGGTATGTCGGCCGAACCCCCCTGTTTCTTTCTCTGCCCCCGAGCACCTCGGCAGAGCTGTACCAACTGCGTGAAGGCTCTCGAAGCCGAGCCTTGAAGGTGAAATGTCGCTTTGCTTGGGAAAGCGTGTTGCTGGGGAACCTCCCTCTGGCGGTGGCCTTGGGTCCCGCTTTTGGTGGTATTTTTCTGGGAGCCTCCGTTGCGGTCGATCTCTGGACAGAGTCGGCCTTTCTGTGCCCAGCCCGAATCAACTTTTCAGAGCGTTCCCTCAGGCTCCGAGTGGAGTCGGCACAGAACCAAGATCGGAGGAAATGCCGTCGGGTTTTGATCGTGCCACCCTACCAATTTAAGAAGAGGGAAGCCGATCGGCTTTTGCTCACTTGGGTTCAGGCCATGCGACCCCGTTTGCCGCAATGTGATGAGCTTCTTTTTGGAAAACATGTCGACGAACACCTTGCCCGTCTTGATGTGACTTTTGACAAACCCCTGCCTGCGTCTGGTTTAGAGCAACGACAGCTGAGCCGTTTAGGCATTCAAACAGGTGCCACGCATTATGTGGTGATGAAGCTTCGTCGCTCCTCGCGTGGGGCAGAAGTGATTTCTCAGATGAGAGACATGCACGGTGAAAAAAAGCGAAAACTTCCTGTTTTACCTGTTCCTTCATTCAATCGGTCACCCACCCTCTCGGGTGTGCTGACATTTTTCGATCAGTCTTTTTGGTTTCTCCCCAACACTTTGCAGTTTGCTTCATTGTGGATGTGGCCAAACTTTTCACAGGAAAATGCAGACTATCGTTTTTTCCGCCACGATGACGGGCGTGACTATCTCTCGTTGCTTGGTGGTTGGGAGCTGAGTTATGTGCCGCGACAAGATCTCCGACGGCGCTATTCTGTTTCTTTTGAAAGTTCCTTTAGCCTTTGGTCGAATCTGGCGCAGCGCGATATGTCCATGTACTGGAAGTTTTCCAATGTGGACCCAGACGATGGCATTTTTGAGTTCAGGGATGTGATGAACATTCTTTACCTGGGGTTCACGTCAGAAAATCGTGTTTACTGGATGACCCCCTACCTTTCTCCCTTTGTGGGAGCAGGTGGAGGGCTCGTGCGGGTGGACACCTTTTTTCGGGGAGAGTCGACAGGCGGCTTTTCTCCTTTTCTTCAAGGTTATGGCGGATTGATTGGTCAAAGCGGTGACAACACCTTTTTGGAGCTCAGTGGAGGCTTTGCCACAACAGCCGAACCCCACGTGGAAAACAAATACACTGAGCTGATGGATTTTTTCTTCTTGCGAGCCAAGGCTGGGTTTTATTTTCCCGTGCTAAGACAGGCGGTGCGGGAGTATTTCTAGAGGCGATCTTGTCTGCCAGAAAAACACTCATGGAAGATCGAAAATTTCCTTGAGACCTTCAATCCAATGTCGGGCTTTTGTGTGTTTTCCCATTTGTTTTGGAAGGGGATCTTGACTGAGGACATAACTTTCCTCGCAGTCAGTGTCTTCCACGAGCTTGAGCTCAGAGCCAAGGTCAAGTTTTGATATGTTCTCTGTTGATTTGATTTCAACGAGAACGAGCTTTCCAAGGCCTTTGTCGATCACAATGTCGACTTCGTTGCCGCTTTCCGTTTGAAGGTAAGAGATTTCCCAGTCGGGCCGAAGTGAGGTGGCTAGTGTTTTTATTTCCAGCACAACCATGTGTTCGAAAACTTCGCCGTAAACGCTTGTGCCCTTTCGAAGGTCGTGTTCGAGGCTGCGGTTTAAGGCACGAACAATTCCTGCATCGATAAAGTAAAATTTTGACTTTGCGCGGATCTTTTTTCGCACAGAAGTTGAAAACGCAGGCACGCGGAACCCGATCAACGTGTCTTCCAAAATCTCAAAGTAGCTTGTGACCGTGTTGTGGCTCACTCCGATATCACGTCCAATAGACGAGGCGTTGATGATCTTCCCATTCATTTGGGCTGCAACGGGAAGAAATCTGCGAAAGGGTGTGAGGTTTCGCACCAGCTGCTCGGCAACAACCTCTTCCGCAAGGTAGGTTGAAATATAGGCTCGCAGGAGCTCCTTACGGTGGGAGTTTTCAGATGCAAGCAACACCAGAGGCAGGCCACCCCAGTTCAGCTTGGCCTCTGCCATGGCTTTGGGGTTTGGGTGCTCGAAGACGCTCAGAGGCCAGAGTGTTCGCGTGACGGCGCGTCCGCCCAAAAGATTGGCATGACCTCGTTTCAGCTTCCGGGCGCTGGATCCGGTCAGTCCAAAATAAAACCTTTCAGACCTCATGTGACTCTGAACAATGTCAAGGAGTTGGGGAGCTCGTTGGATTTCGTCGATGACCACATGGGTGGTGTTTTCAGGAAGCCCCTGCAGCACCTCACGAAACTCGGAGGGGTTGAGGGAAAAGCGATCAAATTGGTCGGGTTCAAGCAGATCAAAAAAGGCTGTGGATTCGCGAGAGAAGGTCTGCTGGAGCAGGGTTGTTTTTCCGGTCGCACGGGCGCCAAACAGGAAAAAATGTTGAGATTTTGGAACTTTGACAAGACGAGTCAGCATACTTACATTTTCCCAGTGATTCTGTAAGTGTGCTGACCGTACAACTTTTCAAAAGAAATTTCAAGATGTTCTGTGGCTCTTGTGACACGCCCCACCTGAGGTAAAATCAGTGGGTCTTCCCCACCGTAAAGGAGAGTTTTGATGCCTTCAGCCCACATTTCAGGTTTCGTTCTTGCTGCTTTGGCATTAGGCAGCGTTGCTGTTTCGTCTTGTGAAGATCAGAAAGACAGTGGTGTTCAGAGCAGTTTTGGGGAAGGTGGTCATGACAAAACAGGCTCATCTAAAAAAAGCCTCTACAGAAGTTGGTTCGAGATCAATGAGTATGAAGTGTTCAATCCTCAGACAGAGAAAGTCGAGGTGTGTGATAGTTATGGCACCGCAGGTGCATTGAGGCTTCGGTATTTGAGGTTTGGGAAGTTGATTGACGGCAGAAGCGCTCGAGAAGCTCACTTGGAAACACAGGTTGATTCGTATGAGTGCGGTGGCGAAGGAGATTCCTTTATTTCCTTCTTCAGTGTTCAGCGGAATATTGCCGACGACCTCGGTGATCGGGTTCTCTTCACGCTTGATGTGGAAACTTTTAAGCAAGGGGATGTGACCGGTGAACGCTCCATTTTTCGTCGGAGTAGTCCAGATTTTAGCTTGGCATTTACGTGCAGGGTCTCCGAAGGAGAGGGAAAATCCGCGCGTCGAGCCCTCAGTTGCTACACTTCTGATCAGGCGAGCAGAATTTACTTTGTGGAGCGTGAATGAGTTGAGAAAGATCAGCCGCCATCAGAAAGGACGACCCGCAAATGGTGTCAGAGCCTGATTCAGACGAGGAACTGGCGACAAAACTGATCGTTGCGTGGAACTGTGATTCGGCCAAGAATGCTCTGGGTGAACAGGGCCTCACTATGCACTCGATCGAAAGCCTTGAGGAGATACTCCCTGCTACGACTGAAGAGGCGTTTGTTTCTCCGCTCAATCCGCGGGCTTTTTTGTTTCACGAGGGTATCCTTGATAACTTCTCTGTAACTGAATTGATAGGAAAGGTCCGTCAAAGGTGGCCGCTTGTTGACCTGATGATTTGGGCACCTTCTGCTCCCCGTTCGTTTGTCAGAGAGGCCTTTGTTGCTGGCGCGAGAGATGTGTGTCTCAGTCAGGATCCGACTCATCTTGCATCAAACATCAGAGAGATTGTCGAAGCCCAAAAGATTCTGCCTCAGATTCGGACAAAAGAAGGGAGGCGATCCGACAACTACCGTTTTTGTGGATTGATCAGTCGAAGCCACAGGATGTGGGACATTTTTGAGCTCTGCAAATCGGTGGCCACGACCAAAACAAGAGTGCTGATTTTGGGGGAGACTGGCACGGGGAAGGAACTGATTGCCAGAGCGATTCACAAGCGCTCCGGCTTGAAAGGAAGGTTTGTCGCGGTTAATTGCGCGGCAATTCCGGAGAATCTTATCGATTCTGAGCTGTTTGGGCATGTGAAGGGTGCATTTACCGGAGCTTCAACAAATAAGTCAGGCCTTTTCCA
>JANQPW010000340.1 GCA_028285285.1 Silvanigrellales bacterium | reverse complement strand
TGTGCTCCACCTTGAAGACGCCTTGTTTTTGCCCGACTTTCGGAGTGCTGAACGCACCTACCAGCTGCTCTTGCAATCCGCTGGCCGCGCGGGCCGAGGAGCTGCCGGCGGCCGTGTGTTGGTGCAATCGCTCCAACCGAGCCATCGGGTTTTGCAGGCTGTTGTGAGAGATCGTGGCCCTTCCTTTTATGCCGAAGAGTTGGCTCAACGCAGCCTCGCGGGTTTGCCTCCCTTCCAGCGCCAGATCCTTATCGAGCTTTCGCATCCGCGGGAAAATGTGCTGAGCACAGATGCTTTTGCGCTGCGACGACTGCTCGACCGGCATCATGTGCAGGCTGGTTTCCCAAAGCATTCTGTGAAGATGATCGGCCCCCATCCCGCTCCGATGGAACGCATCAACAACTCATGGCGCTGTCAGCTTTCACTCATATGCGCGCGGAGCATTCTGCCGGCACAGCTGATACCGCAAGCCCTTCGGGCAGAGACATTTCAAAAGAGCCGTCTGCGGGTTGACGTGGATCCCTTTCGCTTTATGTGAGACCGGCTCTGAGGGAAAAACCCGGGAAGTTCAGGTGTTAAACTGCGCCTTCGTGGAAGGGGAGTGTAGAATGGGGGCCAGCGGTTTGAGCACGAGGGTGAGAAAAGCATGAAGTCCAGTGAGGAACAGCCATGAAAGCAGGGCAGAGTGCGGCTCTCGAAGCCTGGCGCGATCGAGCACGCTCGTTTGGTTTCACCCCGCCTGCCCTGCCAGCGCTCGAGGGTGGGTGTTTGAGCTCTGGGGCGACAACCCGAGACTCAGGTGGGTTTCTTCAACTGAACGGGGTTTCTGTTGAGGAGCTCTGCGAAGACTACGAAACCCCGCTTGTTTTGATGAACGGTGAGGAATGCGAGTCGCTGGTGGGTCGGTTTCAAAGCTGGTCGAGACAACACAGCGCTCATTGCACATCACTGCCTGCTCTTGGGGCAGCGGCCTCTCGAGAGAAGCAGTGCCAAACCCCTCATGATGTGTATGCTGTGGTGCATGCCTATCCGCGTCAGTCGATTCTCCGCCGCTTGCTGAAACAGGGGGTCGGGTTCATCGTGCAGTCTTCCGGGGAAGCCGAACGGTTGCGACGGGCAGGCTGTGATGGAGAACACTGCCTTTTTGCAGGACCCTTCAAGCGCCCAGAGGCCATGCTCACAGCCCATAAAGCAGGAGTGGGCTTGCTGGAGCTCGAGAGTCTTCCGGAGTTTAAAGAGCTGGTCGAGGTTTTGGCCCACCAAAACCTTGGTTCTCCAGGGCGAGTTCTGCGGCTGTGTTTGAGGCTCAAGTGTGAGTCCACGCCGGGTGGTTTTGGGCTTTCTTTTGAAGAGGCTCAGTTCGTGTTGGGTTGTGCCCTCGAACACCCTTTGATTGAGGTGGCGGGCCTGTCTCTGGTCTGTTCAAACACCGCCCCTCATCCCAAGCATTTTTCACTGCGCGAGTCTCTGAGAGAGGTTCGCGATCTTGTGAACTTGAGCCGTTGTCAGAATGCACCCATAGGTTTTCTGATGGTGGGGCCCCGCGATCACTGGGAGCCCTTTTCCGAACAGGCTTCAACTCTTCTCACACATCTTGGAGAAAGCATTCGGGAAGAGCTCGAGGGGGAACCTTTGCGAGTGGTGCTCACCTGCGCAGACGCTCTGGTGCGTTACTCCGGTCATGTGGTCGCACCGATCACTCGTGTTGTTCCTGATCTTCGCTGTGAGCGTGATCACATTGCTCGCGTGATTGTCGACACGACTGTGCCTCCCTTGCCACTCTTTTCAGGTGTGTTTCCCATTCGCATGGGAACTGTTGCTGCGTCTCCCCATCGCCTGCAGTTCTTTGGTCGGCACTACAGTTCTCACCAACCTCTTCTCCTTTCAGAGGCCTTTGAAAGCTGGCTCCCGCGGCCTGACGAGCTCGTGATTTTGCCGCGCCAGGGAGGAACCATCGCTGCCGATGGATCTGATGGTTGCACCACGGGAAAGCCCACGGAGCTTTGGGTGGATGGTTCTGGGGATGTTGAGGTTGTGCGGACCCGCTCCTACGACACGGGTCCGTGGCATGGCGAAGCGGAATGAGTGGGGGTGGCGAGAATGAATTCGGGGTCAGCTGTTGCACGGCGTGTGGCATTGGTTTTAGCTCAGTTGGATGAAGAAACAGCGGCAAGCACCCTCCAAAAGCTTGATCGGGGATCCCTTCGTCAGGTCTTGCTGGCGGTTGGCCAGACCACAGCCGACTGGGCCACTCCCGAGGAGGCCGCCGCCGCCTGCAGAGAGGTGGTTCAGTCGGTGTTGAGCCTGCAAAAGTCTGGCGCAGCTGGACTTGGAGCAGCAGATCGCGGGGAGTTGGCCCGGCGCATCTTAGAGGTTGCTCCCGTGAGTGAAGAAGCCAAGGGTGGTCTGCGCAAAGAGTGGGGCAATCAGCATCTGCTGGAAGACATCCGTGCAACCTTAGGCCGCCTTCACCCCCGTGTGTTGGCGAGGTGGTGTGAGAAGGAAACAGCGGCACCTGTCGCCACCGTTTTGTGTTTGGCTACCCCTGAGCTCGCTGGCGCCACCCTGTCGCTTTTGCCCGTGAGCGCTCGCACACGCTCGGTTGAAGCCATGGTGGCCCTGAACGACGTGACAGACGCAGCTCTGGAAGATTTGGCTGAGGTGTTGCGCGGCCTCGAAAAGCTGAACTCCGGGAGCACTTCCCAGCTGGGGGGTCGTGAGGCGGTGCAGGCCGCTATGGGAAAG
>JANQPW010000334.1 GCA_028285285.1 Silvanigrellales bacterium | reverse complement strand
TTTTGAGTGGAGCCGGAATGATGTCTTCAAAGATTTTTTCAAGCTTTTCCGAGGGAGATTTCCCCTCAAATGCGGAATGGACAAAAAAGGCTGAGGCTTCACTTCGTGGCCGCACCCTTGCCGAGCTGGCCCGAAAAGCACAGCGTGGCGCTCCAGGTTGGCCTGTGCTATGCACCGCCGAATCTGCCCCCTCGGCCGTCCCGTTCCCACCCTCTTCCAGCACAGAAAAAACAGCCTTGGCGCAGATCTACACGGTTGCACCCGACACTCACCCGCGCGAACTCAACACCCTTCTCCTCCAAGACCTTGAGGGTTCGGTCAGCACACTCCGGCTTCGGTTCGCCGAGGGCGTTGATCTTCATCTGAGTGAACTGAGAGATCTCTTCACAGGAATTCATCTTGATCTTATTCAGGTCACAGTGCCTCCTCTACAAGTACCCGTCATGCGCGATCTCTTTGCTTCTCTGAGCCTTTCACAACATATTCAACAAAACCTCATTGTGGAACACAGCCCCTTTGAACGGCCAGAAGACTCACTTGGTGAATGTCAGCAACTCGTCTCTTTTAGTGTGCTTGCCGATCGGGGAGCCTCAGATCAAACCGAGTTGGCGTGTGCCCTCAGCTTTGCTGCAGAGCAGTGCAAAAGCAGCGCATCGGCAACCGACCTTTTGGCAAGAACCCACCCGCTGGTGTCAATGAGATCGCACCACCTCACCTCTCTTTGCAAAGTGAGGGCTCTTCGCCGTCTCTGGCCCATGCTCAGCCTGGAGCTTGGCAAAATCCCAATCAGTCCGCAGATCCACACAGAAACTGCCTGGCATGAGCTCAGCATCATCGACATCTGGTCCAACCTGCTGCGAACGACTTCGCAAACCGCGGCAGCGTTTCTTGGAGGAGCACAAGTTCACACCGTGAGAGCTCACGATGCGCGCCTTGCCAAGGCCAACCCCTTTGGCCATCGCTTGGCCCGCAACATCCACAATATTTTGACCGATGAGTGCCAGCTCTCCTCATTTGTCGACCCAGCCGCAGGCTCGTTTGCGCTAGAGAGCCAAACAGAAGCCCTCTGCAAAGGCGCTTGGGATTGCTTTTTAGATTTTGAAAAATGCGGTGGATGGGCTCAGGTGGTGGCCTCAGGGAAGCTGGAAGAGCTCATTTGCAACGAGCGCAAGGCCCGAATTCGAGAAGAAAGAAGGAGAAAGCCGGGAGCCCTAGGAGTCGCAGAGTTTCCCAACCGACTCGAAAGCGAGCATCTGCAATATCACGAATGCCCAGAGTCTTTGGACAACTCAGCCTCCCCAACAAAGCCAAGTGCTGAAAACTGGCAGGAGGATCTTTTTGTTGCCGATGTCTTTGCTCATCTTCGCTGCGACAATTTGCGAAATTGGCCTCAAAGAAACAGCAGCGGCGAAGCGTGTTACACACTTTGCACAATTGGGCCCTCTCAAGAACTTTCGGCAAGAAAAGCCTGGGTTGAAAACACCCTTCTGGCAGCAGGTTTTGTGGCAGAACAGAGTGTGAACGTTGAAGAGGTCAGCGAGGTGCCAGATGCTCTCAGCAACTCGCCCCAGGGTCTCCTGCTCGTTTTTGTGGCAAGTGACGCTCTGCTTGCCAACAACCTTCCCTCTCTTGTTCAAGCAGCAAGGGGGTTTCGAAGCATCGTCGTGGGCGGCCGAGTCGCTCAGACCTCTCCTGGATTCGATCAGGTTCTGGGCCAACTCAATCTCAAAACAGATGTTTTTGAGGTTCTCGAAAAGATCTCTCAAGCGGGGGAACAAAACCGGTGAAAGAAGAACAAAACTTCTCGAGTTACGCCATCGCAAAACAAAATCTTTGTGAAGCTTGGACTACTGGCAACAGCCACCCAAGGCCACCTGACCAGGTTGAGCTTCTCCCCAATTACTCACTGAGCCCACTGATCAAAGACGTGGATGCGAACCGAGAGGTGTCTCCCCACTCTTTTCCTGGGCTTCCCCCTTATCTCCGTGGCCCGTACCCAACAATGTTTGTGTCGAAGCCATGGACAATTCGCCAATACGCGGGCTTTTCTACGGCCGAAAAAAGCAATGCTTTCTACAGACAAAACCTGGCGGCGGGCCAAAAAGGGCTTTCCATCGCCTTTGATTTAGCCACCCACAGAGGCTACGACTCCGACCACCCACGTGTTACGGGAGACGTGGGAATGGCGGGCGTGGCCATTGATTCCATTCTTGACATGAAGGTTCTGTTCGAGGGCATACCCCTTGATCAAATGAGCGTTTCCATGACCATGAACGGTGCCGTTCTGCCCATTCTTGCGCTCTACATCGTGGCCGCAGAAGAAAGTGGAGTCTCCCAGGAAAAGCTCTCTGGAACCATTCAAAATGACATTCTCAAAGAGTTTATGGTGCGCAACACCTATATTTATCCACCTGCAGCGAGCATGCGGATCATTGCCGATATTTTCGCCCACACCGCGCGCCATATGCCAAAATTCAATAGCATCAGCATTTCGGGCTATCACATGCAAGAAGCGGGAGCATCTCCAGATCTGGAGCTGGCCTACACACTCGCCGACGGCCTTGAGTATGTTCGCACAGGTCTCAAATCTGGATTGAGTGTCGACGACTTTGCCCCTCGGCTTTCGTTTTTCTGGGCCATTGGCATGAATCATTTTGTGGAGATTGCCAAGCTACGGGCTGCGCGGGTTCTTTGGGCGGAGATGATGCAAAGTTTCCAGCCGAGCAACCCAAAAAGCCTCTGCTTGCGCACTCACAGCCAAACCAGCGGCTGGACATTGACAGCCCAAGATCCCTTCAACAATGTGGCCAGAACCTGTATTGAAGCCATGGCTGCTGCTCAGGGACACACCCAATCTCTTCACAGCAATTCGCTCGATGAGGCACTGGCTCTACCGACCGAGTTCAGCGCCCGCATTGCACGCAACACCCAGATCTTTCTTCAGCAAGAATGCGACCTCACTCACACCGTTGACCCCTGGGCCGGGAGCCACCTCCTCGACACCATCACAAGTGATC
>JANQPW010000329.1 GCA_028285285.1 Silvanigrellales bacterium | reverse complement strand
GGCGCAGCTGCTGGGGCTTCTTCTGGGGAGATGTGGTTGCGTCGCCCCTTGGTCTTGTTGGCTATTGGTTTGGTGCTCCGGTTGGTGTGTTTCCCCTTCTTTGGATCTGGTGTCACACATGAGCTGTTTCTCCCCTTCTTGCGGAGTGGAGTGGAAGACCTCTGGTCAAACCCATGGAGCGATCAGCCAGCATCAGCATTTCCCTATGGAGCCACACTGTATGTGGTGCATCTCCTGCCGTTCGTCTTCGCGAAGTTTCTTTTCGGAGATCTGGTCCTCACAAGCGATGCATTGGCCTTGAGCCTCTTGAAGGCGCCGATGTTGGGGCTGGACTTGATGTTGTTGGCTTTGTTGCTGCGGTGGCACAGTCAAGAGAAGCTGAAAATCATGCTTCTCTATTGGCTCAATCCTCTTGTCATCTATGTTTCCTATGGACACGCACAGCTGGACATCGCCACCTCAGCCCTCACTTTTTTGAGTGTTTTGCTATTTGTGAGTGATCGCAGTGCGCTTTCGGCTGTTGCCCTGGGTCTCGCTGTGACGTGTAAGTTTCATGCCATTTTGCTCTTGCCCTTTCTGATGGCGGCCATCTGGAATCGGGAGTTTCCATCGGTCGCCTTCCGAAAAATCAGCCAGTATTTGGCATTTTTCCTCCCTATTTGTGTTGCAGGGTTCTTGCCTCTGGTTGTGGCCGGAACCGGTGGCTACGGAACCTTAGGCAGCCCGGAAGCGCAGAGGGTTTTGGGGGCGACCATTGAGTTGGGTGGTGGTAGTGTGATCTACATTGGGCTGGGGGTTTTGGCATTTTTCCTTGCCCGGCTTTGCGTGTCGTCACGAATCTCTGAAAATGGCGTCATCTACGGCTCAGGAGCTTTGTTGCTGCTGCTGCTGCTCATCGCCGATCCAGCCCCTGGCTGGTTTTTGTGGGTCACTCCCTTTGTGGCCTCTTTTTTTGTGGCTTACCCTTTTGCGAGCACTCTGCTCGTTGTGGCCAATGTGCTGCTTTATTTTCTGCATTTCGAAGGTGTGCCCGTCTCTGCCGGGTTGCTGGCTGGGTCTCCCCTGCTCGATGCTCTTCCCATTGAAGGGATCGTGTTCACACTCCTCCAGGTGTCGACCTTCTCTTTGCTTTTGTTCATGTGGGTTTTGGGAGCGCGGAATTCTTTGCCACTGCGCGCTCGTTTGCGGCCCTTTGCTTTTGCCATAGCTGGCGACAGTGGGGCTGGGAAAAACCGTCTTTCGAGTGGCTTGGAGAAACTCATTGGTGCGGGCCAAACCCGAATGGTTGAGGGAGACGATTATCATAAGTGGGAAAGAGGTCATGAACGTTGGCAGATGTACACCCACCTCAGCCCGCGTGCGAACCATCTCGACACCCTTGCCGAGCACACCCACCACCTTTTGGGGGGGCGTACCATTTTTCAGCCCCACTATGATCATTCCACGGGTCGATTCACTCCGCCCCGCCGAGCTCTTCCGGCCAAGGCTTTGATCATTCAGGGGCTGCACACTTTGTACTTGCGGCGCATGCGCGATGTGTTCGACCTCAAGATTTTTCTCAACCCGCACTACGACGTGCGCTTGTCGTGGAAGATCCGTCGTGATGTTGTTGAAAGAGGCCACACGGTTGAAAAGGTCGTGACTTCGCTCGACAAGCGTATGTCCGATTCCAAGGTGTTCATTGACCCTCAGCGCTCTGTGGCCGATTGGGTGATTGAGGCTTTTCCGTTGAAACAGCTTTCTCGGGAGGAGATTCTTGAGGGTGCAACCCTGCCAGTGGGTATGCGCCATTGCTTTTGGAATGATGTGCCGGTTTCAGATCTGGTGGAGGTGCTGCGCACGGGCAAAAATCTCAAGGTTGAACTGAAGGCTGAAGCCCAAGATCAAGAGCGGGTTGTTTTGGAGATCAGTGGTGAGGTCACACAGGCCGAAATCTGCCACATGGCGGAGCTGCTCTTTCCCCACCCTCGGCAGATCACCCGTGGGCGCACACCACCACAGTGGCAGCCTGGAACAGATGGAATCAACCAGCTCATCGCCATGACCCTGGTGCGCTACAAGACAGGAGATGCAGCCGTATGAAGCCAAACCCCAAGCCCCTTCAGTTTGTGCGTCACCGTGTGAATGATATCGAGGGAGCGGCGGCACTGCCGGAAAATCTGGGTGCCGAGCTTGACCTCAGGGCTGGGCCAGATGCGGGAGAGATCTTTGTTCACCATGATCCGTGGTCAGGAGGTGTTTCCTTTGAGGAATGGCTCCGTGCCTATGCCAACAAGCCTCACGAGGCACCGCTCATTCTGAACACGAAGGAAGACGGCCTGGAAGCTCGGGTGATGGACCTGTGCAGAGGCGCTGGAGTTGAGAACTTCTTCTTTCTCGACACGGCTTTGCCCACATTGGTGAAGTGGGCTCTTCGTGAAGGTGAGTCTCGATTTGCTTGCCGCGTTTCAGCGCACGAGCCTTCCTCTAGTCTCGACTCTTTTCGGGGAAAGGTGGACTGGCTTTGGGTGGATTGCTTTGATGGCATTCCACTCCCGGTCTCCTCCCTGAAGGGGCTTCTCGCCGATTTCAAACTGTGTTTGGTGTCGCCTGAGCTTCAGGGAATGCCCCTTGGCACCGTCGGCCAGTTTGAAGAGCTCTTTCATGTGGCTTCGGCCGTTTGCACGAAGAACCCCGGAGCTTGGAAGGAGCGCTTCTTGTGAAGACCCTGAAGAAAGAAGCTGTTCGTTTCCTCATCGTGGGCTTCACCACAGTGTTCATTGACTACCTTGTGTACAGGGTCTTGATTGGTTGGGGGTTCGACACGAGCCTTTCAAAGGGCGTGTCTTTCTTTGTAGGAACGGTGTTTTCATACTTTGCAAACAAGTTTTTCACCTTCCAGGTGGTGCGCTTGTCTCGGTCGGAACCATTGCGCTTTGGGCTCGTATATTTCAGTACTTTCGTGGTGAATGTGGCTGTTCACTGGCGTGTGATGGAGGTTCCCCCCTTTTTGCTCCAGCTAGAGCTGGCCTGGTTTGTCGCCACGGCCTGCTCAACCATTCTCAATTTCGTGGGAATGAAGTTTTTTGTCTTTCAGGGGCGGCCAGCCACTGATTCTTCATCGCAACAGTGAGGGCTCTTGTGAATTTGTCACTGCAGAATCATTCGTTTCAAGCGGTGTTCTTTGACTTGGATGACACAATTTTTGATGCGGAACACTGTTACGCTCGTGCATTGGAAGCACTGGGCCTTTCAATGGAAAGCCCCGAGTTTGTTCAGGCCCGAGCGCAGGTTAAGGCGCGCCTGGGGGCTGACACTTCCGCACGCAACCGTCTTCTCTATTTCAAAAGGCTCCTGGAGGTTCGCTCTCCCGGTTCCTTTTCTGCAAATGAGACTCTCCGCATGATGGACGCCTATGAAAAGGCCCTGGAACAGGCCGTGATGGAAAACTGGGAGAGCTTGAAGTCCACACGCATTCCTTTTCTGCAGAAGGTCGCTGAACTCTGGCCAGTGGCGATCATCACCAACGAAAATCTGCGCACGCAGCTTCTCAAGCTACGAGCTGTTGATCCCAATGCTTCGCTTTTTCCGGTGGTTGTCACGTCTGAAGAGGCGGGTTGTGAGAAGCCCCAGAGAGCGATTTTTGAATGGGCTTGCCATCGAATGGGAGTTGAGGCGGGGCGCTCTCTGATGGTTGGTGACAATTGGGATACCGACATCGAGGGCGCCCTTGCTGCCGGAATGAAGGCCGTGTGGGTCACCGAGTTTTCAAAGAAGAAATCTGAAGATGATGTTCGAGAGCGCCTTGGCAACCGCTCCCATGAGGTGGGGCAGGTTTCGAGACTCGAGGATCTTTTGGATCTGCTCAGGGCAGGGGAGTTGCAGTGAAAGAACGTCTTTTGGCTTTCAACGAGCGTTTGCAGACTTTTTCGGTTGCCTTAGAAGGGGCTTGGCATCACCCTCAGTTCAACCGGCGCTTGATCGCCATTTGTGGTGCCCTGTTTGTGCTTCTGAGCGCATTGGGCTTGCATGGCTTTTCCATTGGAAGTTGGCAAGGGCACATGCGCTCGCAACACGAGGTGGGCCAAACCTTTTATGGAGAGGCGCGTGGCATTCGCTCCGATGATTGGCTCGCCACGCTGCCCAACATTTTTTCGCAGATGAGCCATGAGCCGGCCTTTCCCATTGTTAATGAGAACATTTTTGGGGGCCAAAACATGATGGCCCTCTACGTGCCCATAGCGCATTCGGTCACGCTTTTTCGACCATCACTGTGGGGCTATTTTTTAGGGGGAGATTTTGGTTTGGCCTGGCAGTGGTGGAGTCGCACCATTGGCGTTTTCCTCACGCTCTTCCTCTTCTTGAGTGTCACTCTGTCCATTCACCGGGGCATCGCTATGGCCACGTCGGTCATTTTTCTCTACAGCCCGTTTGTGCAGTTTTGGAGTCTCAACAGTGCGGAGATTTATATTTCTGCGCTGCTGTGCTTGTTGTTCTTTGATCAGATCTCACGATTGAAGCCGGAAAGCAGCTGGAAGTCAGTGGCCATTTGGGGAGGTGCCTTTGGCTACGCTTCAGCGATGTTGGTGTTTTGTTTTTACCCGCCGTATCAAATCGTTTTGGGTCATTTTTGCCTGTTTACAGGCTTAGCTCTTCTCATCGTGCGGCGAAACGAGATGCATTGGGGCAAAGCCATCGTGGGGTTTTGTTTGGCCTCGTTGATTCTGGGTTCAGCCTTGGTGGACTGGTGGTGGGACTCTCGTGACATGCTCCAAACCATTTCGGAAACTGCTTATCCTGGACAGCGATTCTTCAATGGCGGCGGGGCCTCTGTGGCCCGTGTGTTCCACGCAAACTTCATGCTTTCCCGCAGGGTGCCCGGGTGGACGACCTACGGGAACATCTGTGAGGCATCGTCCTTCGCTCTGCTGTTGCCTATGGGGTTGGTTTGCTACTTTTTGTTCTCGCGGACTTCTGGGCTCAATCGCCTCCAGACAGGAGTTTTTCTTGCGGCCATGTTGTACAGTTTGTTCATGGCGGGCTTTATGTTTTTTGGCTACCCGGATGCGGTGGTGCGCTACACAATGATGAGCCAGGTTCTCACCCAGCGCACGATGTGCGGCCTTGGTCTCGGAAGTGCAGTGGCCACCGCTCTGTGTCTTCAGTGTTCGGTCAACCGCCCTTGTTTCATCGAGGTGTTTAAAAAGCCTTGGATCCAGGCTGTGACCTGTGCCGCTCTTTTTGCGGCGGTGGGCTATTGGGTTTCGCTGCAGCTTCGGGTGGATCTGGGTTTGCAGGCCAAATATCTCAACCGATC
>JANQPW010000315.1 GCA_028285285.1 Silvanigrellales bacterium | reverse complement strand
CTGCTGGCTTTTTAGCTGCAGTTTTACGCTTAGTTGCTGGCTTCTTCTTTGCCGCTACCTTACGCTTCGCTGCTGGCTTTTTAGCTGCAGTTTTGCGCTTAGTCGCCGTCTTTTTCGCTGCTGGCTTCTTCTTAGCGGCTGGCTTTCGCTTGGTTGCCGTCTTCTTAGCAGCGGGCTTCTTCTTCGCTGCAGTTTTCTTCTTAGCAGCTGGCTTCTTCTTAGCAGCTGGCTTCTTCTTTGCTGCTGGCTTTTTCTTTGCTGCTGGCTTCTTCTTTGCTGCTGGCTTTTTCTTCGCTGCTACTTTTCGTTTAGCAGCAGGCTTTTTCTTCGCTGCTGGCTTCTTCTTAGCAGCTGGTTTCTTCTTCGCTGCGGTTTTTCTCTTCGCTGCGGGCTTCTTCTTCGCTGCAGCCTTTTTCGTTGCTTTAGTTTTGGTAACCATAGCTCCTAGGTCCTTTTTAAGTTCTCTTAGACACAATCTCTAGTCTTGTTTTCAGGCTCACAGTGTCTCTCGACACACAGCGAAGCGTCTCCCGACGCAGTTGTTTAGTTATTGAATAACAACACAACATCCCATTATCGACTGAGTTCATTGTATCTTGAGAGAAAAAACTAATATTTCCTCGTTGTCATATTTTTGAATACACGAGATGCAAATTTGCCCTAGAGCACGTGTGGTACGATTTATTCACGAATACCGTGGAAAAAACAACTATGCTTGATTTCATTGCTCCCATTTTGTCTGCAAACCAGTCCCCCTCATTTGCGTTCTCAAAGTTCGCAAACAATGCTCCAGGGGGCTCTATTGACGTTATGAGCGTTCCATCAATCATCGTCTTCATGGTGATTTTGGTCATCTCAATCATACTTGTTGCAACGTTTTGGTCTGCCCCAAATCAAGACCGACTCAAGCGACAGAGAAAATACGCTCGTGTGGATGATCTCTACTTCCCACTTATCGGAGTCTCAGCTTCCCCCGAAGCTCTCTCTGATATCAGTAAGTTGAACGGAGATATGGAGAGAATTGGTCGGTACATCGACACCTTTCTTCCCATCGAAATGCGCTTGACAAGCCTCTCCTTAGGAGGCTGTGCAGTCAAAACCGATAAAGAATTTGAGAAGGGGCAACAATTGATTCTAAACCTTTCTCTACTTCCCGACTACCCCGAACCGCATGATTACATCGCTTTTAAAGTAGCATGGGTGCGCTCGCCCAAAAAAACAACTGAAGACTCCAGGTTTGAAATTGGTCTGCAGATTTCTGACGTCTATAGCCCTGCCTCAAAACAAAATGTAAAAAACTATCTCAATTATCTTCTAGATGAGCCGGCAGCATAGGTAATCGTATATGACTGAGATTAATGGAGAAACAAAGACCCTAGCGCTCTTTGGAAGAGATCTCAGCTACTCCTTGTCTCCGTCACTCCACAATGGATGGATTCAGAAATCAAAAATCAATGCCTGTTACCTTCCCTTTGAATTTTCAAGCGATGATTCATTTGTTTCTTTCGTAAAAGCTGCCCTGAATTCCAACAGTTTTCTTGGTGCAAATGTCACTAATCCTTTTAAAGGAACAATTTGTAAAATTGACGAGATCGTCGTCGACGACAGGGTAGCTAAAATAGGCGCCTCTAACACGCTCTTTCGGAATGGAAATCAATGGAAGCTCACAAACACCGACGTTGACGGAATCGATGCAACTCTACAAAGCTTCCTAAAAACCAAAAACTCTTCGCACACTCTCATTCTCGGAGCAGGGGGGGCAGCAGCCGCAGCAGCTTTCACATGCCTCGAAATGGCGGGATCGCGCACAACCACAATTCTCTGCCGAAAAGCCGACATGGCACAGCCCTATCTGAAAGCTCAGCACTCACAAAAAAAAGTAACAATCCAAGAATTTGGAGAAAAACACTTCCCAAACATTCTCCCGACCAACAAGCCGTGCCTGCTCATCAACACCCTACCTCTTGGCCACAAGAACGAAATGAACCCTTTTGCCAAGGAAGCTCTGGAGGCAATTTCCAGTTCTCAGCTCACAAATAGCCTTTATTTCGACATGATTTACAGAGACACTCCTGCAATCAACTTGGCTCGAAGCCTTGGATTGGCTGCGGTAAATGGCGAGACCATGCTCCACACCCAGGCAGAAAAAAGCTTTGTTATCTGGAAAGATTCTCTACAGCCCGCTCAAGCGTGACATCTTTTTTACAAAAGGCAAATCTCAACCAACTTCCCCTGTGGAGTGGATTTTGTCGCAATCGATGACCCATAGGAAAGGTCTGATCTGGAGGCAAGCAAAACCCTGATAGGGGCAAAGCTGCAACGCCCCGCTCACTCATGAGGCGATGAGCAAATTCGGAATCGGTCTCCCCTGGTTGGGCAAGGTTTGATGCATTTGCAACGACAAAATAGGTGCCTCGAGGAGCATCACCCACTTCAAACCCTCCGGCCACCAGGCCGGCCAAAAGTTTGTCGCGCTTTTGAGTGTAAGCAACAACTTGTCGACCAAGCTCAGCTTTTACACTCTTCAAATCATCAAGATAACGAGCAACTCCAAGCTGAAGTGCCGCAGGCAAACAAAACACCGTGGCTTCGTGAACCAAGGAAGGCCCCTCAAGGAGCTCATCGCGACCCTGCACCCACCCCACTTTGAACCCGGTAAACCCAAAGCTCTTTGAAATGGAAGACACCTTCAGAGCCCGGTCGCGTGGGGAACTCACATCCAACAGCGAAACATGCTGAGCACCATCAAAAACCAGATTTTCATAAACCTCGTCGGAAATCACAACCGCACCATGCCTGCGAGCGGCCGCCAAAACCCTCTCCCAATGCTCATGATTCAACAGCAACCCCGTCGGGTTGTGAGGTGTGTTCACCACAATGGCCGAGAAAGGCTCCCGCGTTTTCTCATCAAAATCTTGCCAATTCACACTCCAGCAACCGGGCTGCTCACCAGGACTATCCGGAGGGCTCAAAGAGATGCCCTGCAAACGGGCACCGGCAGCTGCAGTGCTATGAAGATAACTCTCATAATAGGGCTCAAAAGTGAGAACGCGCTCGCCTGGGTTCACAGTTCCCAGAATCGAGCAAAAAACCCCTTCCGTCGCACCACATGTCACAAGAGTTTCTCGGCCTTCAAGAGAAATGCCCAGTATTTCTTGAGAGTAGCGTTCTAAAGCTTGTCTGAGCTCGGGAAGCCCCCGCCCTGGAGCATATTGGTTGGAACTTTGCTGCAAAGACGATGAAATCTTTTCAAGCAGGAGCTTTGGGCCTGGAAAGTCAGGAAAGCCTTGCGCCAAATTGATGGAGTTCGTTTCAACAGCTCTCCGAGAATACCGAGAAAAAACACTCTCGGGAAACCCACTCCACCTTTTCGCGGCCAAAGAATTCTCTTTCAAAACAGGATCATCCCTTTTTTGAAGCCCGAGGGTCCAAGGCATCTCGCAAGCTGTCACCCAAGACATTCAACGAAATCACAACGAGGAAAATGCAGATTCCGGGAAAAAGAATCATCCACCAACCATCAAAAAAGTAGTTCTTCCCATCGGCAAGCATGGAGCCCCACTCGGCTGTTGGAGGAACAACCCCAAGCCCCAAAAAGCTCAGCCCAGCAGCCTCAAGCAAGGCCGAAGCAAAATCGATGGTGAAAATGACGATCAGTGAATTGGTGATATTGGGAAGAATATGCCTCCAAACAATTCGAGGCCGCTCCGCTCCTAAACTCACCGCAGCCTGAACATATTCCTGCTTCACTTGGCTAAGAACGGCTCCACGCACCACGCGAGCAAAACTGGGAGCGTGAGCAATTCCGACGGCGATCATGAGGTTCACAACTCCCTGGCCCAGCACTGCAACCACAATGAGAGCGAGCAAAATCGAAGGAAATGCAAGCAAGACATCGTTCACACGCATGAGAATTTCGTCGACGCGGCCACCCATGTAGCCAGCCAACAAGCCAAAAGGAACACCAATCAGCAAGCTCATACAAACCGGTACAAACCCAAGCACCAAAGAGAGACGAGCACCGTGCATCAATCGCGACAGAAGATCACGCCCCGAAGCATCCGTTCCCAAGAGGTACTCTGCAGAGCCACCTTCTAGAAAAGCAGGGGGCAAAAGCTTTGCTCCCACAAGATCAATCCTGTGGGGATCATGTGGAGACCAGAAAAACGACAACAACGCGATTCCAAAGAATGTCACCATCGTCCAAAGGGCAATTCGAGAAATGGGGTTGCCCCGAATCTCGCGCCACGCCTTCGTCCAAATTTGAGACTGTGAAGCCTGCACTGCTTACCTTCCATTCACCTGATGGCGCGTTCGCGGATCGAGCACCCCATACAAAAAATCACCCATAAGATTGAAGATCACAAAAACTGATCCCACAAAAAGAGTTCCAGACTGAACCAGTGGAAAATCTCGACTGCCAATACTCTCCACAAGCATTTTTCCAAGGCCGGGCCAGGAAAACATTGTTTCTGTGATCACGGCACCTCCAAAAATGGTGCCAGCTTGCAAGAAAGTGATCGTGACAATCTGAAGTGACGCATTTCGAAAAGCGTGTTTCATCACAACCGTCCAAGCCGACAGCCCTTTTGCGCGAGCCGTGCGAATGTAGTCTTGGCTCAAAACCTCAAGAAAAGAAGAGCGCGTCATTCGGCAAACATGAGCCATAGGAATTGTGGAAAGAGCGACAGCTGGCATGATCATGTGACTCAGAGCATAACCAAGGACCTCCCAACCCTCACCACGAAGACCCAAAATCAGCCCATCAAGCGTGTACATGTGAGTGATCGACTCTGTGCCCGGATCGAAGGGAGCCATATCGGACATTCTGCCCGAAGTGGGAAGCCAGCCCAGCTGAATGCTAAAAACATACATCAACACAAGGGCTAGCCAAAAAATGGGCATGCTCACGCCCGTGAGAGCAATCAGAGTTGCCAATTTATCAATAAAGCCATTGCGATACACAGCTCCCAGAACTCCCAGAAGAACTCCTACGGGAATAGCGATCATCAACGCGAAGATACCCAACTCAACAGTTGCGGGAACAGCCGTCGACAGCAGCTCCGAAATGGGACGCTCGTGGAAAAGACTCGTGCCCAGATCAAATTCAAACACCAGCTTGCGAAGGTAGTCCCCAAATTGGACATAAAGGGGCTCATCCAGCCGCAACGCCTGCCGAATCGCTTCAACCTGCTCTGGTGTTGCCCTCTCCCCAGCCATCACAAGTGCTGCATCACCGGGAACCAATTTGACTGCCAGGAAAAGAATCAGCGTGAGAAACAAAAGCACTGGGACTGACATGCCCAGCCTGCGAACAACCATTGAAAACACTTTTGCTTCTCCCTGCTACTGGCACGGAAACCACGGCAAGGTCATTCTCCAAAGACAGAGGAGCAAGCCGTGGTTTGAGCATTCTGCTTAGCGGTTCATCCAAACCGAACTGAAACGGCGGGTTCCGTTGGGATCCAAGACAAAGTCATGAACCTTTTCGTCCATAGGCATCACGTCGACACTGTGAGCGAGAGGTACCCAGGGAGCGTCTTTGTGAATGAGCTCTTGGGCCTTTTTGTAAAGCCGAGAGCGTTTCTCTTGATCGATCTCAGCCCGAGCCTGATCCAAAAGCTTTGTCACTTCCTTGTTGTTGTAGAAGGAAATGTTGGAAGCAGGTGCGGTTGCGTTGTCACCCGACAGAAGCACGTGGAGGAAGTTGTCTGGATCGCCGTTGTCACCAGTCCAACCCAAAAGCGCCATGGGATGCTCACCCATTTTTGTTTTCTCAAGGTAGATGGCCCACTCGTATGTGGTGAGCTTCACCTTGACTCCGATTTCTTGCAGGTTGGCCTGAATGGCCGTTGCCACAACCTTACCATCTGGCATGTAGGGGCGAGAAACTGGCATGTAATACAACTCGGTTTCAAACCCATTCTTAAACCCAGCTTCGGCAAGCAGCTTTTTCGCCGCGGTTGGGTCAAATTTATAAGAACTGATCTTGTCGTTGTATCCCCAAAGAGTTGGCGGCAGAGGGTTGACCGCTGAGCGACCCATTCCAGAGTACACACCTTTGATCAGGGCTTCTTTGTTGACAGCCATGTTGATTGCACGGCGCACCTTCACGTTGTCAAAGGGCTTCTTCTTCACATTGAAGGCCAAATAAGCCACATTCATGGCTTCTTTCTCAATCACCTTAGCTGTGGGACGCGCTTTTCGAATGGCATTCACCTGATCGGGAGTGGGGAGATTCATCATGTGAATTTCCTTAGCCAGGAACGCATTCAATCGGGCAGAGCTGTCGGGAATGGAGCGAATGATCACGCGTTTCAAGTGAGCCTTCTCACCCCAGTAAGACTCGTTTCGCTTCAACACGATTCTTTCGCCGCGTGTCCAACTCACAAACTGAAAGGGGCCAGAACCAACGGGGTTTCTCGCAAAGTTTTCCTTATGTTTGCGAACCGCAGTTGGGCTCACAATGGAAGTGAAAGACATGGCCAGATTGGCCAAAAAAGGACCTTCGGATCGCTTCAACACAAAACGCACTCGGTCTTTTCCTACAGTCTCAACCTTCTCAATGAGCTTATCAAAG
>JANQPW010000297.1 GCA_028285285.1 Silvanigrellales bacterium | reverse complement strand
TCATACTCGGCGCCAAACTGGTGGAGCCTGTCAGCAAAAATACCGGGCTCTCGATCCACACGCAGCCACGCGGCAATGAGGTTTCTGACCTTGGCTGCAACGATGAAGTGTTCGTTGGCCTCTCGGCCAAGCTCAACCAAGGCTTCATGAACCCACAAAACACCCCGTTGGCTTGGAGACAGGTTGGCTTCCCAGTGAGGGTCTAGAAAAAACACATCATCTTGTCGCACAACGGCCAAATGAAGGCTACACCCTTCAGGCAACACATAGGCAACTTCTTGGTCGGGGAGTGTTTGCAAGGGCGTTAGGGTCCACTCCTTCGGGTGTCTCACTTTTTCAAGTGCTTCATTGAACTCTTCAAGAAAGGGGAATTCTCCGAGAAGGTCGCGAAAAGTTTCCAGCGTTGATTCGACGGAATCTCCCAGATCAATTTCTGGGGCCGGTTGATGAGCCGAAGGAAGAAGCGCTTGGTGGAAATCCAAAATGAGGGGATCTTGGTCGGCACAATCGACCACATGGTTTCGCGTGATCCCTGTTTGTTGAGTCGGGGCGGCATTTGCTCCCTCTTTGCTCAACTCTTCCAAAGAAAGCCCATTGGGCTCGGTGGTGTCGCGGCCAGTTTGCCCACCAGAGTTCGCATCGTCATCATCAGAAAGTCTGCCGCACGCTGCGCACAACCCCACTAAGAGCAATCCAAACAAGGATTGCAGGTGTCTTTTTTTCATTGCGTTTGTCGCCCTTCTCAATTGTGGGTGTAGACTTTGCCAGTCTCCTGGCCCATCTCGTCAACAAAAACAAGACGTTTGCCGCCTCCTCTGAGGAAAACCCCAGCCTGAGAAACCTTGGAAAAGTCACTCCCGGTGCAAAACATGTCACCTGTGCTCTGTGGAGAGCACGTTGCGTTGATATAGGCCCTTCCGTTGGATTGCTCAAGAAAGAGAACGAACCGTGCCACATGAAAGACTTTCCCAGTGTCGGCCCCCCGTTCTGCTCGAATGCTTTTCACGAGGAGTTGGGTGGATTTGTCTCGCAATTGACTGTTGCCATTCAGGGGCTTGTACGAGCTATTCGAGTAGCGCATGCCGAATTTGGTGAGTCTGTTGGCAAAGGCCAGGGGATCACGATCGATGCGCAGCCACGTGGCAATCAGGTTTCTCACCCCAGGTGTGACAAGGCTGCCACCCCCATTGTCAATTCCCAACTGCACCAACGCTTCATGCACCCAGAGCATGCCGAGCTGACTCAAAGCCAACGTGTCTCGCCAATGGGGGTCGAGGTACAGCACACCATCTTGGCGCACAGCTGCCTGGTGGAGCGTGCAGCCCTCGGGGAGGTTGTAAATTAGAGACGGGTTGGGAAGCAGCGGCAACGGCGCCAAGGTCCAATCATAAGGGTGACCCACTTTTTCCAGCGCACCCTCAAACTGTTCATGAAAAGGGAACTCCCGCAACAAAGATCGGAAGGTGTCAAGGGCTGATTCAACGCTGTCACCCAGGTTCACCTGAGGGGCGGGGTGGTTTGTTGTGGGGAGCATGGCGTGGTGGAAGTCGAGCACCACAGGCACTCGGTCGGGGCATTGCACCACATGTCCGCCGTGGGCCGAGTCGGTGGAAGCCCAGGTGTCGGATTCTGAAGGTTGGGGCCTTTGCGGCGTTTTTTCTTGATCGCCCGGCCCGGTTGGTGGGGTTGTGTCTTTTTCCGATCGTTGTGAATCATCCGATCCTCGTGTTGAGCCCGGGTTGTTGTTCTCGCTTCCTGCGTCTTCCGATCGCCCACATGAGGCCAACACAATAAGGGGGGCCATCCAAATGTAGTGATTTTTTTTCAACACTGTTCATTCTCCAATGGTGTTTCAAATCGCCTGAAATTCTTGTCTTGCCGGCTTAGCAGAGCTCGGCTCACAGTGAAAGCCAGTCGGGCTATTGGCTCTCAGCGCTGCCGGCTCTGCTATGATGACTGGCGGGTCGCC
>JANQPW010000292.1 GCA_028285285.1 Silvanigrellales bacterium | reverse complement strand
AGAGTTTCGCGAAATTGATCAACCCTTTCATGTGAGGTGCATATGCACATTCTAAAAGTGGCGGCCTTGGCCTCAACAGCGTGCGTAGCTTTTTGCGGCTCGGCGTTTGCAAAGAACCCAGCCAAATACGGACCAGCAGGTTGTGGAGTCGGTGCCATGTTGATTGGCAACAAGCCCGGATTTGCTCAGTTGTTTGCATTGTCGACCAACGGCACATTTTACTCACCCTTTGCGATCACCACCGGCACTTCGGGTTGCACACCTTCTGGAGCTAAGATTGGCTACATGAAGCAGCTTGATTTTGTGTCGAGCAATCTCACTTCTCTTTCTCGGGAAGCTTCTCAGGGGCAGGGAGATCTGTTGAGTGGGTTTGCGGCCACTATGGGATGCGAGAAAGCTGTTGAGGGTGAGTTCGCTCAGCTCATGCAGAGTTCTTTCGAAGTTGTGTTCACCCAGCCCGGCAGCCAGGCCATTCTTGATGCCAGCCTTGAACAGGTTCGCAATCACGAAGTCTTGAGTGGATCTTGCAACGCCATCTGAACCAACATTAATGGAGGAATTGAGAATGAAGAGAACTAAACTGACGGCTGCTTTGGGTGTGTTGGCGTTTTCGATGGCTGTTGCCTCTCCCGCGCTGGCGAAGAAAAAGAAACGTTCCAAGAAAAAAGGTGCCAACACTGAGATGATGTCAGACAGCAAGGTGTCTTATGGAATGGCTGGTTGTGGCTTGGGCACCATGGTCATGAAGAAGGACACTATGTTCAACCAGCTCCTTTCCATGACCACAAGTGGTTACACCGGCACTCAGCTTTTTGGAATCACAACGGGTACCTCTGGTTGCGACGGCTATGGTCCTGCTGCTGGTGGCTCTGCTTTGCGTTTGGAAGAGCAGCGGGTGTTTGTGGCAAACAACCTGTCGACTCTTGAAAGAGAGTCAGCCCAGGGACAGGGTGACACACTCCGGTCGCTCGCCGCTGTTTCTGGCTGTGAGGCAGATGCCTTTGGTGAGTTTGCGGCTATGAGCCAAGCATCTCATGCTGAGCTCTTTGCTTCCGCAGACGCCACGATCATTGTGGACACACTCAACAAGCGCATCTCTGAAAGCTCTGACCTGGCTTCAGCTTGCGACTGAACCCGCCTCAAGTGACTCTTTGTGAGTCACTTGACCTGCCTCGACCAAGGGAACTCGGGCTCCCTTGGATGAGGAATCCAAACGAAGAAATTTGATGGTTTTCGAAGAAGCTCTAGGCTGATTTTTTTGGCGTGTCTGGGTTGGCTTTTGGGGCAGGTTCTTCCAAGAGAACGGGGGAAATTTTGTCTCCGATTTTCTTCCAATAAAGACCTTTGGAGTAGCGCCCTTCTTGGTTGCTGAGCCGCGCCCGGAACTTCGCCCCCGCAGCATCCATCTTCTTGGTTGCGGCCACGCGCACATTCTTTGACAGATCAATCAAGGCTAGGCCAGGATGAGTGAGGTTGATGCGTGCGTTGAGGGGGAGATCGTTCGGAGTGTCAATGAGAGCACCCTCTTCATCAATGGAAATCACATCTCCAAAGTAAGAGATGTTGAGATCAATGTCTGAACCTGCTTGGCTTCCCGCCTTTGAGGATGCAGATGCCGAGGCAGCACCCGACACAAAGGCTGCCTCAAACCGTTCCACGAGAGCGTCAAGCCCAAAGGGCATGTTCATCCACACCACATTGGGTTTGGGTCGAGGGCTCTGCGAAGTGGTGGCGACCACTTGTGTGGGGCGACTGTTTGCTGGAAGGCCGTTCGCATATTTCTCCCAGCTGATTCCAGAAGCGTGAAGTGGAGGTTCGCAAAGATAGACCACGCGATACTTCGATTTTTGCGCCTCATGGGTCATGCGTAGCTTTTCAAAGCTGCTCACAGTTGTGGCTTCAATCTCATAGAAGCTGAGCATTTGCTTGAACTGTTCGGAGCGATCTGCCTGTGATTCATAGAGCAGCACATGGCGTTTTTCGGTGGAGGGTGGTTCTGCGCTTTTGAGTTTGAGCAACCATTCTCGACCTTTTCCGGAGGCTGAGTCAAACGAAAAGAGAAGGTTCCGCAAAGTGGGCTTGGAGGGGTCTCCTGCCGTTTCTCCGGCACTGGTCACACGAATGGGTGGAAGCTCGCGATCGGTTGGGCGAAGGGAAACCTGCTTTCCGCTGGGAACGATGACTCCAGACTCAACAGTGAAGAAGTCGCCTTCAACACCTGTGATGCGGCCTGGAATTTTGATAGACGCGCTAGCACCTCCGGGAAGTCTCACGGCATCGTGGCGATATGGCGACTGGCCTTTTTGAGCGAGTAACAAGGCTTTGAGTTTCTTTTGCAGTGCGGCTGGATCAAGTGGCTGCTGCAGCATTGCAGTGACCTTCAGCTCAACGCACTGTAAAATTTCTTCTCTTGAAAACTTACGCACAACCACGAAGATGGCTTTGTCAAATAAAGGATCTTCCTTGAGCTTTTTCAATATGAGCATGGTTCCCGAGTCGGGAAGATCCGATTCGAGCAGGAAGACGTGGGGCATTTCCTGGGTCGCGAGCTCCGTCACGTCTCGGAAACTCTTGGGGAGCACAACGTTGGTCACACCCAGCGATTTAAGGACTTTGTCAATGACCGCTTGGTTCTGCTTTTTTGTTACGACCATGCAGCAGTGGTCGACAACTTTAGCCATTTAGGCCACCTTCTCGTTCAAAACTTTTCTGAGTTTTTCAATTTTATCAAATGAGGGGTCAGTGCACTCTGCGTGCGCCTTATCACAATACTCTTGTGCCTTGGCAAATTGCTCGTGTCGATAGTAAGCCAAGGCAATATTGTAACTGATACGAAACTTAACAGTCGGCGGGGCGATGTTGTGCGCCTTCGAGTAGAGCTTGATGGCTTCGTCGGCTTGGTCGTTCTGCGAAAGTTTCACTGCCTCGGCATTGAGCTTCTTGATGAAGTAGTCGTTGGTGGTTTCGCACTGGTCAAGTGCTTTCAGTGCATCTCCTACATTGCCCGACTCAAACGCGATGCGAACATCGAGTTCCTTTGCCTTGGGGTTGTCGGGTTCAAGTTTCACAGCCAGATCGCGAAACTCTTTGGCCTTGTCCCAATTTCCGGAGTCGGCATAGGCTTGGGCCATCAATGCTTTGCGATCGGGGTTGTTGGGGTTCAGGTTCTCCAATCGTTCAAATGTGCTCAAAGAGTCTCCGGGCTTTCCAGATTCTAGAAGCTTTTGAGCTTGCATGTAGAGCGCAGGAATGAACTTCTTATTGATTTCTGTGGCCTTGGTGTAGTACTGGAGGGCGAGTTCTGGTCGATCTTTCCGATCATAGTAAACGCCAATACTGAAGGCGATTCGGAAATTGAACTGTGCCTCTTCCTTGAGCGCGGTCATGCTCTTTTCAAGGATTTCGTATTTTTCTTGAGCAAGCGCAACTCCAATGCGAAGCGCTCGATCAGCCTCCTCTGTTTTGTCGTTGAGCAGCTTGTTTTGTTCGAGAGCCCAAGGGCCGAAGGTGCGGCGAATTTCGGCAGTATTCCAAAACGTTCGTATGGAGAGTTCCTGACAGGCGAGTTGGAGATCCATGTTGGGATTGTCTCCAATCACGATCTGCCACTGTGGCAGCGCGCCCAAGTGTTTTTGGCATGTGCGCAAAAACTTGTTTGTGAGTGGCTCAAGTGACTCACCAACAATTGCGGTCACGATGAACTGACCCGTGGAGAGTTTGGAAAGCGCATCATCATAAATCGTTGTGATGCTGACGCCCTTTTGCAACAGCCAGGCCCTGTCTTCGTCAGACATTTTGAGCTTGTCGGGGTAGGGCTCAAAGATGAGGGTGTTTTTGAACATATTTAGAATGGATCCTCTCTTTGGGAACTTGGCGTCGTGATCCAAGACTCAAGATCAAGTATAACTGCGAACGGCCAAACGGGTGAATCTCAATTCATTGACACCCTTGCCAAAAGGGGAACTGTATGCCTTCTGAGAGTCGTCAAGAGCAGCTTCGTGGCTCTGAAGATCTTCGCGCGGATGTGAAGTTGCTTGGTACATTGCTTGGGGAAATCATCAGAGAGACTGCGGGTGAGGAGGTGTTTTCTGCAGTGGAACGAGTCCGAGAGCGCTCCAAGACTTCCTCTCAGTCTGTGGGTCTTCATCCAATTCAACACCAAGAAAAGATTCGTGAATGCCTTGTTTCTTTGAGTGACTCTGATTCTGTCAAAGTTGCGCGTGCATTTGCTCACTTTCTCAACCTCTCCAACATTGCTGAGCAACACCACAGGGTTCGGCGTCGACGCGAGTATCAAGCAGCGGGCCAGCTCGCAGAACAAAGAGGCTCGTTGGCGAGCGTTTTGTCGCAAATCCTGGCTGCCCCCCAAAACTCTTCCTCAGAGGCCTCAGCCGCGCAACAAGTTCAAAACGCTTTGATGGCAATGAGTGTTGAGTTTGTGCTCACGGCACACCCAACGGAAATGGCCCGGCGCACCCTCCTTCAAAAGCACAACCGTATTGAACGCTGTTTGGATGAGCTTGACTCTCTGCGCGATTCCGGAGGAAAAGTGGACGCGAGCACTCCTTCTCCAGCCACTGCAAAAGTGCTCGGAAAGCTCAGGCGGGAAATCAAATCGGCCTGGCTCACAGATGAAATTCGGAGAGAGCGACCCACACCTGTCGATGAAGCGCGCGGTGGTCTCAGTGTGATTGAAACTTCGCTGTGGGGCTCCGTGCCAGAATACTGTCGGGAACTTGATTTTCAGCTGCAAAGTCATGGTCTACCGCCCTTGCCGCTGACCGCAGTGCCGCTCTCCTTCGCGTCTTGGATGGGAGGTGATCGGGATGGGAATCCGAATGTGACTGCAGAAACAACTCGTGAAGTTTGTCGTTTATCTCGTTGGATGGCAGCACAGTTGATCAAAAAAGACCTCATTCATTTGCATGATGATCTCTCTCTTTCAACCTGCAATGAGGCTCTTCGGGCAGCGGCTGGGGAGCACCGCGAGCCTTATAGAGCCATCTTAAAGGGGTTGTCGCGTGACCTCGAGCCCCTTTTGATTGAAGAGCCACCCTCTTTTTCAGATCAAAAAGACTCGTTGGCGCAGCTCATTCCCCGCCTGGAGAGGAATTTTCTTGATTCTCTTCAGCTACTGCACACCTCGTTGGTGGATGTGGGTGCATCGGAAATTGCGAATGGATCGCTCTACGATCTGATCAAGCGTTTGAGCTCGTTTGGTTTTTATTTGGCTCGCTTGGATATTCGACAAGAGGCTTCGCGTCACACGGCCGCTATGGCGGAAGTCACGCAGGCCATTGGCCTTGGTTCCTATGAAG
>JANQPW010000277.1 GCA_028285285.1 Silvanigrellales bacterium | reverse complement strand
AACCCCAGAGAGAACGGGGGCCTCGCTTTTCTCCCAGTCGTTCGTATCGGTCGCCCTCTTCAAGTGACGATGGAAGTGGCTCACGGGCAAGTGATCTCCTTGCCGCTGGCTTGGATGACCCCGCAAAAGGCATGGCTGAAGCCGGGAAACCTTCTTTTCGAGATCGCCAGCTGAGCCTCGACGCGTGGCAGCAACAGGCTTTCGATCACCTCGAGGCGGGGTCACATGTGGTGGTTGATGCGCCCACCTCCGCTGGGAAAACACGGGTGATCGAAGCCCTTCTCGACAAGCGCCTCGACGAAGGTCTGCAGTTGATTTACACGAGCCCGGTGAAAAGTCTGAGCAATGATAAGTACCGAGAGTTTGTTGAAAAATATGGGAAGTCACTTGTGGGCATCAACACAGGAGATTTCAAAGAAAATCTAGGTGCGCCCATTATTTTGGCAACCTTGGAAACTTACCGCAACTCACTTCTGGGCATAGAGCCCGATATGAGACGTCGAGTGGTGGTTTATGACGAATACCACTACCTTCAAGATGAAAGCAGAGGGTCTGCCTGGGAAGAGTCAATCATTCTCACGCCCAAGGGAAGCCAGTTGGTGCTTCTCAGCGCTTCTGTTCCCAACCCGGAAGACTTCGCGGAGTGGATTGAGCAGATCACGGATTCTGAGGCGCAGGTTGTGCGCGTCACAAAGAGACCTGTGCCGTTGGAAGATCTCGTTCACACGAGAGAGGGTTGGGTCCTTGCCAAAGACCTCCGGCTCACCGGGGCAGAGCTCAAGGCTTTGGCACAGGAATTTGCTGACAACAAAAAGCGCAACCGTCGACCCATGCGCAACCGTGCGTTCTATCAAAACCTCTTGAGCCAAGTTGTGGACGCCCTCGAGCAGGGTCTTGGCCCAATTGTGATCTATGCAGCTCGTCGGGCAGAGGTCGAAAACCTGGCCCACGCCCTCGCCCGAATCATGCGAGTGAGTCACACAGGGCCCGAAGCCGACCGTCTTCACGAGCGTCTGGAAACTCTCTCAGGTTGGGAATATGTGCCCTCCGATCTCAAACGCATGATCATGAAGTTCGGTGTGGCCTTTCATCACAGCGGTATGATTCCTCCGGCTCGCGTGGCGATTGAATCGCTCTTGAAGGAGGGGCTGCTGCGGTGTTGCACAGGCACTATGGGAATTAGCCTCGGTGTGAACTTTGCAGTGCGCGGTGCTTTCATTGCCGATGAATCGCGTCCTGGGGAAATGGGTGAAAAAGCCTATTCGAACTCGGAGATTTTGCAGATGCTTGGCCGGGCAGGAAGGCGGGGGCACGACCGCCAAGGCTTTTCACTGTGGAGCGACTTGGGGAAATACGCTCGCTTTCGCCCCCGGTCGCGTGAAAAATGCGTGAGTTCTCTGAAATTTGATCCCTCAACGGTGATGGGAATTGTTGGGCGCAGCGAGAACTACGCGTATCTCTCCGAGTTCTACAAGAAGTCTTTGTTCATGCGCGGCCAAAACAGCGATCTGGTGCTCTTGTGTGACCATGATTTGTTGAGTGCAGAGGTTTATGCGCGGGCAAAGGGCGCTGAGCAGAACTGCGACAATATCCCCGAGCACTTCCGTGTTTTTGAAGTGGGCAAGCGGCGGAGTCAAATGGCTTGTTCCAAATGCCCTTCAAAGTCCGTTTGTCATCCTCTGGTGATGAAGAGCCGGCAGGGTCCGCTACAGGTGATTTTGTCTCATCTGGAGGAGATTGGAGCCATTCGCGACCAAAAGCTCACGGAGTTGGGGGAGCTCGCGCGGCACTTTCCTCAGTCGGGAGGGCTTTTGATTGCCAGTTGGCTTGCCAATCGCGAAATGAGTGGGGAGACGTTCCACCAGTATGC
>JANQPW010000246.1 GCA_028285285.1 Silvanigrellales bacterium | reverse complement strand
GTCCCTATAGCTCGAGAAAGGGTGAGAGCGAACCCATTCATAGAACGCCTGAAACTGAAGAAAGCTGTTCGAAAAAGACCGAGCTGGCAGAACTCTCTTGAGAAGAAAACTGTTCACCCGACCTTCAAAACGCTGAAAAGAGTCACAGCCTGAAAGGTCACAGTGAAGATTCCAGTCTGATGCACTCAGATTCCCCTGGAGCTCAAACTTTTGGTCGACAAGATCTTCAACAGACCGCGAAGAAAAGGCAAAGAACCCCCCAGGGTAAAAGGTGATACGGAGAGAGACGAAGTCAAGGGGATCTTTGGTGTCGGTGTGCATTGTCTTTGGCCCACAAAACACAGCAGAGCAAAACTCTCCCTTACGAATGCCCAAAGTGAGCGAACTCGTGAAGGTCTGCGCTTCTCTGATTTCATGAAAGAGGTCTCTTTCGTGGCGTGTGCGGCTGAGCTTCAGGGTGTGAATAAAAGGCCGAAGTGCATGTGTCACTCTGAGCGACAGTATATCCAGGGCACACCGCTCATTTACGAAGAAAATGCCCGGCTGATGGACAGGCTCCAACTCGCTGCTCCCACGTGAGTTTCCAAAGTTGAGTTCTCAGTCAACGACTCTTGTGAACTGACCAAACACAACAGAGTCAACCTCTCCTGTATCTGAAATGATGAGCTGTGATCCAGAGAAAAAGCCACCAGAAGGCTTAAACATGAACGAAGAGGAGCGATCCGATCCCTCTGTGAGGAAGGTTGCAACGTTGTCAGAAACCATACAAAGCTGAGGATTGACCACCAGGCCTTCAATGACAAAGTCAACGCAATCTTCATCAATGGGGATCATTTCCGCCCGGGGAATAGAGGGGCTTTCTCCATCTTCAGATTCTTCTGCTGTGTAAATGGCCTTTCCATCAATAATTTGAACGGCAATCCGATTGCGAATGAGAGCTATTTCTTCACCCGCTGCGTTGAAAAGCCGACCAACACTCTGCCAAGTGCCCAACATTCGAGAGACAACAGCATGATCGGCAACATCGTCCACATTGGGTTCCGACGAAGCCACGGCAATAGTTGAAAGAAAAGCTGTGGACAAAAAAAGCAGTCCCTGAGTTCGGTTCATAACGATTCTCCTTTGTCTTCAATTCCTGAGGTTGGAAGAATATTCCCCTTCTCTCACCGAAAGCTTGGACAAACTTCTCATGGTTGCAAAAAGGTGTTTGGCACTCCTTTTGCCATACTCCGCAACAAACCCATCTGCACGGAGGTCCGCGGCCTTGAAAACGAATCAACTAGCTAAATTCAATAAAATTTTTCTCTCGCTTTCGCTCTTCTCACTCAGCGTTGCGTGTGGACAAAAACCAGGCACATCGCAAACAGATGCCATTTTGAGTCCCTTGAGTCCAGAAGGGCAGCTTACTTTCGTGTGGGCAGAAGAGTCGCCAAAGGTTCAAAATCATCTCTGCTTCTACGGGATCAAAACTGGCTCCGACGAAATCACAGCTCTGAGCTTTGCACCCATTTCCGAAGGCGAGTGGACCAGAACCGCCTTCCTTCGTGACACCGCTGAAGGCTTTCAGAACTCGCTTCTGAGAAAAGAAGATGCAGTTCTCACTCCCCGAGTTGCCAGCGTGTCGGGAACAATTCTCAAGTCACACAACCCAGTCGACAGTTACCTCGCTGTCGTTGATCTCCAGCTTTTCGAGGAAATCAAAACCATCATCAGCGACAGTTCAGATAAATACGAGCTCAACGAAAATGGGCAACCTATCGAATGTGACAAGCAGCCTTCAGATCCACAGCTTGGCATGAGCGCCTACAAAAGATCCCGACAGGCCTTCATTTCAGGCAGAGAAGGTTCAGAATATGAAGAATACCGCCATGAGCAGCCTACCAGCGGAGAAAAAGAAGGCTCGTTTCAAACGAAAGACTTTTGGATTGGCGCTGACTGGCTCAAACTGGGAAACCTCAAACAGACCATTAAAGATGCGGCAGAACTGAGCGATCTTGAAAGTCATCGCCTGACGTTTTGGGCAAGCGACTATCGCCTCGGATGGAGAGCACACCTTGTTAGTGTGAGAGGAACCCCCGAGCAAATTGCGAAGTTTGAAAGGAACCTTCCTGAGCACGTAACGGTTCAAACGGACTTTTCATCTGTTGAGTGGCTCTGAAAAGAAGAGGAAGCAGAGAAGCACAAAAAAGCCCGCAATGGAGGAAATTCCGGTGCCGGCTTCTTCATGTCTGAACTCTTTGAAAACCATAAAACAAGATGAGAGAGCGCAGGTAAGGTTGACCTGGAATGGACGAACATTCTCGTTAGAGAATGAAAGGTCAGCACA
>JANQPW010000221.1 GCA_028285285.1 Silvanigrellales bacterium | reverse complement strand
TTCTTCACGGGCCAAGTCAGCCATTTCCCCTTCCTCCGAAGAGGCCAGCTCTTGTGCACCCTCCCGCTCCGCTTGAAGCTTCTTTCTTCGTCGGAACAGAGTCACGGCCTCTTCAAGCTCCGCCCGCTCTTGCGACAGCTTACGGTACTCAAGGGGATCCGCAGCCACTTCTTGCGTGGAGAGGAGGTTTTCTATTTCAAGAAAACGGCGTTCAATTCGGGACAGTTCATCTAGCATTCGCGGCACTTCTTCCTTCTTCTCAGGTTCTCCACCATATATCATTGCCGAGCTGTGCAACAGCAATTGTGTGTTTTTCACTGGCCGCTTTCACCCTTTTGGAAAACATGAGAGCATGGAGCCGATCAGGAACCCAAAGAAAGTGAATATATCTATATATTTATAGACAGTTGCATTTATTAAATGTTAACAATACATTTAACTAAAACGGCGAGAGGGGCGAAAACACGATGACACCCACAAAGAGAGTCTATTTGTTTCAAAAGAATGCTGCCGACGGAAACGCCTCAATGAGAGATCTCCTGGGTGGCAAGGGCGCCAACTTAGCGGAGATGTCGAACCTCGGCCTTCCAGTTCCTCCCGGTTTCACCATTCCCACCAACGAGTGCCTTCATTTCGCGCGATCGGGAGACGCACTCGACGAAAGTCTCAAAAAAGAGGTTTCGCAAGCCATCGACAAGCTTGGGCAAATCATGGACGCCACCTTTGGTTCTCCTGAGAAGCCTCTTCTTGTGAGTGTGCGCTCTGGTGCACGGGCATCTATGCCGGGCATGATGGACACCATTCTCAACCTCGGCATGAATGATGAAACCTGCGCCGGCCTGGGCCGTCTCACTGACAACCTCCGTTTTGCGCTCGACACTTACCGACGCTTCATTGAGATGTTTGCCACCGTTGTGGATGGCGTTGATCGCCATCTGTTTGAAGACCTTCTCACGGAACAGAAAACTAAAGCGGGTGTGAAAGAGGACTCTGATCTGAATGCCGACCAGCTCCAGAATGTTGTGACCTCTTTTCAAGAGATCTATGAAAAAGAAACAAGCCGAAAATTTCCCCAAGATCCAAAAGAACAGCTTTGGAGCGCCATCTCTGCCGTGTTTCAGAGCTGGGGAAGTGCTCGAGCGAAAAAGTACCGTGAGATACACAAAATTCCAGACGACTGGGGTACGGCTGTCAACATTTGCACGATGGTCTATGGAAACATGGGCCCCACCTCTGGCACAGGCGTGTGCTTCACGCGCAACCCCTCAACAGGTGAAAACTCTTTCTACGGTGAATACCTCATCAACGCCCAAGGCGAAGATGTTGTGGCTGGTGTGCGCACACCCCGACCTCTCCCCTCGCTTCAAGAAGAGCTTCCCGCCGCCTATGCCCAGCTTGAAGAAGTGAGACATAAATTAGAGCGACACTACGGTGATGTTCAAGACATTGAATTCACAATTCAAGAAGAGTCGCTCTATTTGTTGCAAACACGCAATGCAAAACGAACAACAGCGGCTGCACTCAAAATCGCGACGTCTTTTGTTGAAGAAGGGATTCTCACACGAGAGGAAGCTCTGCTCAGAGTGAACGCCGATGAGCTGGAAAGACTGCTGCACCCCACACTTGACCCCCGTGCGCACCGCCAGGTTCTCGCCAGAGGCCTGCCGGCCTCTCCAGGTGCTGTGGCCGGAAAGGTTGTGTTCACGGCAGCAGAAGCCGAAATATGGGCCACACGTGGTGAAGACGTCATTCTTGTTCGAGAAGAGACCTCTCCAGAAGACATTGGGGGAATGCATGCTTCGAAGGGCTTTCTCACAGCCAGGGGCGGTATGACCTCACACGCAGCCGTTGTGGCCAGACAAATGGGAAAAACTTGCGTGGCCGGCTGCAGCTCCATGCGCATTTCTGTGGCAAAAAAATCCATGATGCTCGGAAGCCACGAGCTCAAAGAGGGAGATTGGATCACACTTGAAGGCTCAACCGGAGAAGTGATGCTGGGAAAAGTTGCCACCCAACAAGCCAGCCTGGGAGAAGACATCAAAACCCTCCTCGCATGGTCACAAGAAACCCAAGACATGCGAGTCAGGGCCAATGCGGACACGCCAAGTGATGCCAAAACAGCGCGCTCTTTTGGTGCGCAGGGCATTGGCCTGTGCCGCACGGAGCACATGTTTTTTGATGAAGATCGTCTGCCGCTTGTGCGACAAATGATTTTGGCAAAGAACAACGACGAAAGAACAAGCGCCCTCGACCGCCTTCTGCCTCACCAGCAGGGAGACTTTGAACAGCTTCTCGAAACCATGAGCGGATACCCCGTGACCATTCGGTTGCTCGATCCACCGCTGCACGAGTTCCTTCCCCACCCACAGGAAGATCTGTCGCACCTTGCTGAACTCTTCGGAACATCTGAAGGTGATCTTCGCGATCGCATTGGTCAGCTCGCTGAACAAAACCCCATGCTGGGTCACCGAGGCTGTCGCTTGGGTATCACTCAACCCGCTATTTATGAAATGCAGGTTCGAGCCATCACTCGAGCCACGGTGAACTGCCGAAAAAAAGGTGGACAACCCCTTCCCGAAATCATGATTCCACTTGTGGGTTTAGCCTCGGAGCTGAAGTGGCTTCGAGACCGGCTCGAGTCGGTGTGCAAAGAAGAACTCAGCCAGGAGGGCCTGAACGATCAAGTTGTTCCCTTCGGCACCATGATTGAAGTGCCCCGCGCTGCACTCACAGCAGATGAAATTGCGAACCACGCCGATTTCTTCAGCTTCGGAACAAATGATCTGACACAAACCACCTTTGGATTCAGCCGCGACGACAGCGCTTCCTTTCTGAGAGTCTATGAAAAAGAAGCCATTTTACCCATCGATCCCTTTTCAAAAATCGACGCTTCAGGCGTTGGAAAACTCTTGAAGATGACAACCAAACTGGGTCGTGAGACCAAAGGCGATTTGAAGATAGGAATTTGTGGAGAGCAAGCCGGCGATCCCGAATCTATCCGCTTTCTGCAGGAACTCCAGCTCAGCTATGTGAGCTGCTCTCCCTTTCGCGTTCCTATCGCCCAATTGGCCACGGCCCAGGCTGCTCTGCTGAGTCGTAAAAATCACTAAAATTAAAAGAGAAAATTAAATTTAGTCTCTCTCTCCTCAAGATTCTCACAGGGCTCCGATATTCCTCGAAACCCCAAAGAGAGGATCTCGCCCATGTCGGAGGCCAAGAAACCGCCCGAAAAGCAACCCTCGGTTCTTGTGAGCAGGCTTCTCAGCCTCGTCATGCCCAGCCCAGCCAAGATTGGCTTGGCTATCATCTTCTTCTGTATTTTTTCTCTCTTTAGGCACTACCAACTTCCCAAAGGGGCCGATGCTCCACTCGACTGGGTGGGAGTGCTTGAACGAGCCCTCTACGACGTCCGCTTCCAGATTCGCGGCCAGCGCCCCGTCTCTGGAGAAATCGGCATCTTGGCGGCAGACGAAAAAAGTGTCTCTCAGTTTGGCCGCTGGCCTTTTCCCAGAAGTATTTACCGCCAGGCCATGCAAAATCTCAAAAGTGCTGGTGTGGAATGGATCGGCTTCGATGCCGTGTTCTCTGAAGACGAACGACCCTATCTTGACGAATCGGTGGAGGGAATCCAATACGCTATTGAGCGCAGCGCGGGCAACAACTCCTTTGACTTCGAAACATTCAACGAAGAAATGAACCAACTGTTTGTGGCCTCTCAGGGAGATATGGACTTTGCCGAGGGTATCCAAGAATTTGGTCAAATCGTGCAGGGGTTTTTCTTCCTCGGTGCGAAAATGCTCTACGATCCTCAGGCACAGAGCATTGCCGACTTCAACTACGACTGGCTCTCGCAAGCTCTCAAAGTACAAAACTCATCGCTTGATTTCGTGTCTTTTCCTCCACAGAAATCACTGGCGGACTACCCCGAACTGATTTACCCAGGAGCCCTTGCCAACACCGAAGTTGTGGCCGGTGAAAGCCTCCACCAAGGGTTCTTTTCCAACAACCCAGACCCCGATGGCATCATCAGAAGGGCAACGCTGGTGCAAGCTCTTTTGCCCCTCGACCCCGAGCTGCAGCCTGCCGCGGATCCCATGCTGCTGCCAAGCCTGCCCCTGAAGGTGGCCACGGAATACCTCAATCGTGTTCCGCTTGTTGAATTTGATGACGCCGGCATCAACTCCATCCAGCTGATGGACCCCAACGGCGAAGCCGAGCCCATTCGCATTCCTGTGACTCTCGACGGCTCAGGGCGCCTGCTCCTCAATCACTACGGCGACGAGTTTGTCTTTCCCAACATTAGCTTGGCCGATGCTTACAACAATGAGTTTCCTGAAGATCTCAAAATGCCTCGCATTCTGCTTTTCGGCGCAACAGCAACGGGTATGAACGACCAAAGACCCTCTCCCTTCAGCGAAACCATCGATGGGGTGAATCACCATGCGGCTGTGCTCGAGAACATTCTCTCTGAGAACTTCATCAAGCGCCCCCTCGAGGCCTTTCCGATTGAACTGGCCATGCTCCTCATTTCCGGTTTGCTCTTTTCCATTCTCCTGAAGTTCACATCCGCCGTGACCTCAGCAATTGCCCTAGTGACTTTTATGGTCGGTTTCTTTTTCTTCGACAGAGTTTACCTGTTTGGCAACGGCCACTGGTTCTACATAGGTATGGTTTATATTCAGAACGTGAGCATCTATTTTGGTGTGACCCTGTTCAAATTCTTCACAGAGGAACGCGAAAAGAAGAAAATCAAGAACGCGTTCCAACACTATCTCAACCCAGCGGTGATCAGCGATCTCATGGAGAATCCAGACCAACTGCAGCTGGGGGGTCAGAAAAAAGACCTCACAGTGTTCTTTTCAGACGTACGTGGATTCACGACAATCAGTGAAACCCTCAGCCCTGAAGCTCTCACAGCACTTCTCAACGAGTACTTCACGCCCATGACCGGCCACATCATGGAATCAGCCGGTCTGCTCGACAAGTACATTGGCGACGCCATCATGGCGGTGTGGGGTGCACCCATCCCCCTCGAAGATCACGCCGACCGAGCCCTGACCGCAAGCCTCAAAATGCTGGACTCCCTCACGGAGCTCCAGCCCAAGTGGAAAGCGGAGGGAATGCCGCTCATTGATATCGGAATTGGTTTGAACACAGGCCCTATGGTTGTGGGGAACATGGGCAGCGATCAACGCTTCGACTACACCGTGCTCGGCGACTCTGTGAACCTTGGAGCCCGACTGGAGGGCATCAACAAAGAGTACGGAACGCGCATTTTGATTTCTGAATTCACACGCGCACACTTGAAGAACCCAGAGAAATTTCTGCTGCGAGAGATCGACATGCTCAAGGTGAAGGGCAAGAATGAGCCCGTGACGATCTAT
>JANQPW010000208.1 GCA_028285285.1 Silvanigrellales bacterium | reverse complement strand
TCTCAATGATCTCGTTGGTGTGGCGCAAATTGAACACTTCCGTATTGCTGCGGAAAAGCAGAGGCCAGCATGACTGAGGTTGAAAGAATTTCGGTTTTTGCACCCGCAACCATCGGTAACGTTGGGCCTGGCTTCGACTGCCTCGGTCTGTGTGTGGGCGGTCTTGGTGACCTCATTTCGGTTTCTGCCAGCCCTTCTGGAAAAGATCAGATTGTCGTGCGGGGTCGCGACGCGGAGCGTGTGCCCACTGACTTCAAGCAAAATGTTGTGGGCTTGGTTGCAGACCGAGTGCGAAAAAAGGCTGGTCGTCAGCAGCCTTTGCTTATAGAGATAGAGCGCAGTTTACCTCTTTGTGGAGGGCTTGGCGCATCTGCTGCTTCTTGCGTGGGTGCGGTTCTGGGCTGTTCCCATTTCTTTAAGGTAGCACTCACTGAGGCTGAAGCTCTCGACATGGCGCTCAGTGGGGAAGAAGCTGTGGCGGGGCGGCATCTCGACAATTTGGTCCCTTGCTTCCTGGGTGGCCTCACCCTTTCCTTCTTTTCTCAGGGTGAAGCTGTGGTCCGCCGTTTCGATGTTCATCCCCGATTTTGGCTCACGATCATAACCCCACGGGTGGAAGTGGCCACACGCTCGGCTCGAGATGTGCTTCCCCAGCAGCTTTCTCCAAAGGTGTATGTGGAGGGCCTTTCACATGCCACTGGGGTGGCCCTGGCCCTGGTTCAGGGAGACGCAGACTTGTTGAGCTACTCGTTGAAAGATCCCTACGCTGTCCCGGCCCGCTCTCATCTTGTGCCTCATTTTCAAGAGGCTGAGAGCGAGGCTCATCGTGCCGGGGCCTTGGGTTTGAGTTTGAGTGGTTCTGGGCCCACCTTGTTTGCGTTTTCAGATTCTCTTGAAGTTGCCGAAAAGGTGTCTGAAGGCGTGGCTTCTCTCTATTTTGAGCTGGGGTGTAGCGTGCACGTTTGCCAGCCATCTGCGTGTGGGGCGTATTTGAAAGGGCACCATGCATCGTCATGAGGCTTTTAGAGTGAGGAGGTGAAAAGTGGAAGCCATTGAGTCGGTCTTTTCCGCGGAGGGAGAGAGCCGTGTGCAGTTGCGCTGTGTGAACTCTGGCCGCTTGTCTGCGCTCGAGGATCTGGGTCACAAGTTCTCCCCCGATGCCCTGTTGGAGGTTTGCCACCCTCGATTTCCAAGGGAGTGGCGAGATCGCTTTGATGAACGCTTGGGATCTGCCGCGTTGGGCGGACAAAGCGGAGTGTGGCGCTTTCAGGAGGCCGTCTTGCCTTTGTCTCAAGGAACTCTCCCCGTGGCTCATCCTGAAGGGAACACTCGGCTCTATGAGAGGTCTGCCTTTTCTCGCTTTGCGGGGCTTGAACGATTGCTTTTGAAGCATGAAGGGGAAAACCCAACAGGCTCTTTTAAAGACCGGGGCATGACCGTGGCGCTCACCCATGCGAAGAGTTTGGGGGCTCGCCTTGTGGGGTGTGCATCCACGGGTAACACAAGTGCATCTCTTGCGGCCTATGCTGCTCAGGTTGAGGGAATGACGGCACTTGTGTTTCTTCCCGCTGGAAAAGTCGCCGACGGAAAACTGGCCCAGGCCAAGGCCTTTGGGGCAACCTGTGTGGAAGTGAAGGGAGATTTTGACGAAGCCATGGCATGGGTGGCTCAGGCGGCCGAAGATTGGGGTCTCTACTTAGCCAACTCTGTCAACCCCCTGCGGCCAGAGGGTCAGAAAACCATCATTTGGGAGATGCTGCAGCAGTTGGGTTGGGAGCCGCCACATTGGATTGTGGTTCCTGGAGGGAACCTCGGCAATACCACCGCCTTTGGAAAGGCCTTGAAAGAGGCCTATGTAGCGGGGTGGATTGCCCGTTTGCCGCGGATTGCGGTGGTGCAGGCGAGTGGAGCGAGCCCTTTCTATTCGGCTTACCTTTCTGGTTTTGAGAGCTTTTCACCCATGAAGGCTGAGACCCTTGCCACAGCCATCCGCATTGGCAATCCGGTGAACTACGCCAAGGCCAGAAAAGTTGTTTCGGAGCTTCAGGGCGTTGTGTGCCAAGTGAGTGATGAAGAAATCTTGGATGCCAAGGCGGTGATCGATCAAAGTGGAGTGGGGTGCGAGCCGGCCAGTGCCTGTAGCCTGGCGGGCATCAAAA
>JANQPW010000201.1 GCA_028285285.1 Silvanigrellales bacterium | reverse complement strand
TGAAGATGCAGATCGAAGCTGGAGCGCAGGTTGTTCAGCTGTTTGAAAGCTGGGGTTTGTCTTTGTCAACACCCTTGTTTCGTCGGTTTTGCTTGCCCCATGTGCAACGTATTATTCGTGAGCTACCCGCCGAGGTTCCGGTTGTTTACTTCGTGAATGGAGTAGCGGCTCTGCTGGATGATGCCAAGAAATCCGGTGCTGGAGTGTTGGGAGTCGACTGGCGGGTAGACTTAGCAGACATCGTGAAGAAACTGGGAGGGCCAGACGAGGCTGGTTTGGGTGTGAAAACGCTCCAAGGCAATCTTGATCCTGTTCTTCTTCATGCGCCCCAGACTCATCTTCTCAAGGAGGTTGATCGTCTACTGGAGCTGATGGACCGCTCTCCCTTTGCCCACATCTTCAATTTGGGGCACGGCCTTCGACCCACAACACCGATTGATTCCGTTGCGGCCGTTGTGGAAAGGGTCACAGGCCAGAAAGTGTGATTTTGACACTCTGGAATGCGATCGGTATCTTCTTCGGACACCACTTTTGTCACATTTCCAGTTGAGGGTTTGACGACATGCCGAAATCAACAGGGTCTTACCTCCGTTTCTTTGTTTTCTGGGTCTTTTTGATTTCAGCTGCTGGTGCGCAGGCTGGGGAGTTGGTGATCAACTCCATTCACTCTGATCCTGCTGCAAAAAAAGCATTTCAGGTGTTGGTTGATGGATTCAAAGCGAAACACCCCGATGTGACTGTTAAGCTCAATACCATTGACCATGAAAGCTACAAGGTGCAAATCCGCACGTGGTTGCCCACTCGGGCACCGGATATTGCAACATGGTTTGCGGGCAACCGGGCTCGTTTCTTTATTGAAAAGAAGCTTGTTGAGCCCATCGATGACATTTGGAAGGACATTGCCCCGCAGTTTTCCGTGGGGGCCCGAGAGGCAAGCTCCCACAAAGGCAAAGGCTACCTTTTGCCTCTGAACTACTATCACTGGGGCTTTTACTACCGTAAAGACGTTCTGTCCGAGGCTGGTGTGAAAGCCCCCCCTAAAACTTGGGAGGAGTTTTTGGCGGCTGCTGATGCTCTCGCCAAGAAGAAAAAAATCCCGGTTGCCATTGGCACAAAGCAAGCGTGGCCAGCAGCGGCCTGGTTTGATTTTCTCAATATGAGGCTCAATGGGTATGATTTTCACATGAAACTGTTGGCGGGTCAGGAGAGCTTCACCAGCCCCAAAGTTCGGGCGACTATGGACCGCTGGAAAGTGCTGGTTGATAAAAAAGTCTTTCCTCCCAATGCGCC
>JANQPW010000188.1 GCA_028285285.1 Silvanigrellales bacterium | reverse complement strand
TTGGTCTGGCGCGAACCGAGGTGCGCCGCTATGAGCGAAAAATGGTCCAAGACCTCGAGCGACTGCTCCGCCAATCATCCACTCGGGACGCTCTCCAAGATGCTGTTTGGATGCAGCGCGATGGCCGGTATGTGCTCCCTGTTCGAACCGATCGCAAGTCATCTGTAGCCGGCACGGCTGTGGGTGTGAGCCAAACGGGCTCCACGGTTTTTGTGGAACCCGCAAGTCTTTCAGAAAGCCGATCGCAACTGGAGCGAGCTCGGAGAGACGAACAGATTGCAACGGCTCGAGTTCTCAATGAGCTTTCTCAAATGTGCCACGCAGCAAAAGAAGAGCTAGGGTGCTGCGCTCAGGCCATTCTCAAGCTCGATGATCTCGCGGCGCGCTCACGCTTTGCCGAGAAAATTGGTGGAACGGCACCCCAACTGCACACGGATCTCAACCAACCCCGTTTTCACCTGGAAGGGGCAAGACACCCCTTGTTTGTGGTGGAGCAGAAAGAGTGTGTGGCTCACGATATCGTTCTGCAACACCCGTCTCACAAGCAAAATGAAGGAAAATCCTCCTCACTAGATGTTGATCTCCCCATTGTGACCATCTTGAGTGGACCGAATGCCGGCGGCAAAACCGTGACCATGAAAACCATGGGATTGATAGCCCTCATGAGCCGCTGTGGACTCTTTGTTCCGGCAAAAAAAGCACTCCTTTTCCATTTCGATCGGGTATTTGCTGAAATCGGTGACCAGCAGAGCCGAGAAGAGGATCTTTCAACCTTCTCGGCACACTTGCTGTCACTCAAGCGGGTGCTGGAAAGTGCGAGCTCCCAGAGCCTGGTGCTGCTGGATGAAGGGTTTGTGGGTACCGACCCCAGCATGGGAGCAGCTCTTGCCCGGGCAGTGCTGGAAGAGCTCGCCCACAGGAGGGTTTGCACGGTCATCACCACACACTTTTCACAGCTCAAAACACTTGCCGACACAAACCCTCTCTTTTTGAATGCTTCCATGGAGTTTGAACCACAGAAGCTCTCTCCAACCTATCAGCTGCTTCTCCATATTCCCGGCCAAAGCTATGCCTTTGAGCTCGCGGAGCGCCTGGGTTATCCCAGCTCGCTGCTGGAATCTGCTCGGCAGTACCATGGCGAGGAGGCTCAGAAGCTCGAACGGCTTCTCAAAGAATTGCAACTCGCCAAAAACCAAATCGATGCCGACAAAAAGAAGCACAGCGAACTCAGAAAAGACCTCGAGAAGTTGCAAAAAGAAAGCCTGTCTGAGGTGGAATCACTCAAGACTCTTAAAAACGATTTGACTTCACACTACCAAAATCAACTTCAGAAGCGACTGAACTCCTACCGAAACACCCTCGAGATCCGAGAACGGCAATTTGAACGAAACAAACAAAGGCGCCTCACCGAGTGGGAAGCAGAGCTCGACAGACAGATGGCTGAAAAAATAGCCGCTCTTTCCAGCAGCAAAAAAGAACAAGTCGGGTCGAAAACTCAAGACAATCAAACCAAGAACAAAGCGCACAACCACAAAAACCCCCCAAAAAAGAAACAAAAGGGAGTTTCGTTGGAAGACTTCAAAGGACTACAAGGAGTCACAGTGCGCCAACACACCAAAAAAACGCAGGCTCAAACTCCTCCCTTGAGAAATGCCAACCGCAAGCAAAACAAAAAAACCACACAAACTCGTGAAGAGCTCAACATTTCAGAAAACCTTGAGGAGTTGTTTGAAGAAGCGCAAATAGAAGAGCAAATCTTGGGCGAGGAGGTTGACGCCTTGGGCTCGGAATTGGAGGAGCGTGGCCGCAAGCTCATTGACGACTCAAAGTGGGCAGAGATCAATCAGGAACGTGAGAAGAACATCGCCGAGATCAGAAGCACTCAGCAAGATCTCGAATCAAAGCACAAGGCAACAGACTTCTTTCCAGGACAAAAAGTGCTTTGCTCCGGTTTTAAGGGACAGGGAGAAGTGCTTTCGAAAGCCAAGCCTTCCGGTTTGGTGTTGTGTCAATTTGGGCTTTTGAAGAGTAAGGTTCACTTCAGTGAACTGCGGATCGTCTCAATGCCCAAAGGCAAAACCACTCAGAAGCCCACCAAGAGCCTCTCTCCCGCAGCATTCAAGCGCAGGGTAAGAGGAAAAAAGCCGAGCCAAGGTGCCGCAGTGCTCGATGTCACTCTTCCACCCCTCACACCGCTGAAACATTGCACCATAGACCTCAGGGGCCGTGCTAGCGATGTGGCTTTGGACGAACTCGACAGATTTCTCGATCGAGTTTTTCGCGAGGACATGTCGTACTTCATTATTCTGCATGGCCACGGAATGGGCGCAGTCAAGCAAGCAGTGCGTGAATTTATGAAGAC
>JANQPW010000169.1 GCA_028285285.1 Silvanigrellales bacterium | reverse complement strand
GCACACGGAGCACTTTGGGAAGAGAAGCGGCAACGGCGACCTGATGCAGAAGCAAGCTCAAACCAGCGAAGAGCCCTCTGACCAACACGGGACGCATGTGCTGGCCAAAAAGGGAGCACTGCTCAATCATTGCGGCTCCCCTGAATTTCGCAGAGATTCTGGTCAATTTTTAGGGTCACTTCCGCAAGAGCTTTTTCTTCGTGCTCCTTTGAGATGTCGAGGCCCTCTGCGTCAAAAACCTCAACCTCTGGAAAACCGAGGGTGCGTGCAATATGGGAAAGATAGGGGGATGCGAAGTCGGTTGCTGTGTTTCCTTCTTCGGAGTAAAAGCCCCCTTTGGTGCAGATCACAAAAGCTTTTTTACCCGAGACCAGGCCCTCGTAGTGGCCGTTTTTGAGTCGAAAGGTTTCTCCAAGACGAAACACCTGATCAATGTAGGCTTTGAGGCAGGAGGGTATGGAAAAGTTATACATAGGAGTGGAAATCAAGAGATAATCGGCGCTCAAGAGCTCAGACACAAAGGTGTCCGATTGCGAAAGCAAGTGGCGCATTTCCTCGCTGCGCTTCTCTGGCGGGGTGTAGGCCGCTTGCATCCAATTCTCCGTAAGGTGAAGAGTGTTGTCTGCACTCAGGTCGCGCAAAATGACTTGGTCGTTTTTAAATTTCTGTGTCCACACTCGAATGAACAACTGAGAGAGGGTTCGGGAGCGCGATCGCCCAACCCGAGGGCTGGCATCGAGCACAAGAAGGTTCACCTCCGATTTCCTCCATCCACTGGTCTTTTTCTGTGACACCCACTATCTCTTTAGATGAGAAGCTTTGCAACTGCGGCGGAGGCGGCGGCGGAGACAGGTTGCTAAAAGTGGCCTGCTCAGAACTGGGGTTCGAGGCCGTAGCCGGCCATAATGGTTTTGTATTGGCCTGAACGAACAACTTTTTCAAGCCCTTCCGAGAAGGCCTTCTGCAGATCTTTTCCCCTGGGGTTAGCTTCGGCAAACACCATCACATAGGGATCCTTTTTGTCAAAACAGAACGCTCTCTTTGTTTTGGGGAATGCGTCTTTCTTCATGAGATAGGTGAGAAGAGAGAGGTCTTCAATCACCCCGCTGGCTCGACTGGCCTTGATCATTTTTCCGACGCGCACGACTGCTCCATCGCCAGACACAAGCTTGAGGGGTTTCTTTTGTGCCGCCGAGAGTTCGGTCAGGGCAGCGTGCTGCAGGCCCTGAGACATGGCAATGGCTGGCTTGATGTTTTTAAAATCAGTTACCGACTTGGGAACCTTTTTCGTCTTCTCTGAAACAAAAGTGCAGAGCTCGATCACGGCGTGGGGACGAGAGGCTTGCATGAGGCCGGGTTTGTTGGCAGCGCTCTGAGGCATGGGCATCATGTCTGCTTTTCCTGTCTGGAAATTTTTCACGGCCCGTTGAAACACCGCATTTGAGTAGTTCACTTCAAGACCGGAATTTTTAAAGGCAGCCTTCACCACTTCTGTAACAAATCCTTCTTGTTTTGAGCCGGCCTTGCAGGTGTAGGGGCACCAATAGTCTGGAGCGCCAAAGCGCACGGCTTTGGCCCAAGATTGTGTGGGGGCTACCAAAGCGAAGAGAGACCCAAGGGATACGACGAGGGGGAAGAGCTTTTTGCCTTTGAAAAGACGGAGAGTTGCAAGACTCATAAACGTGACTCCCTTGATCTGTTTGAAGTTTTGTTTCTTTGATCCTAGGTTAGGTGGAAGCAAAGAAACAAATTGCTGTGTCAGAATGTTCGCTTATGGGAATTTAGCTCCAAAAACGAATTATTTATCATACTGAAATCAATTGATAAAAATACTTACTCAAGACTGGGGGTTGAATGACGAAACTTCGAGTGTAGGAGAGGAGGTGCACTATGCCTATGCGGAGAAGAGTTCCCTTAGGGCGAAGGCTTCTGGTCTTCGTTGTTCTCTTTAGCATTGTGGCTGCTGCAGCTCTTATTGTGACCAGTTCTCGGAAGGACGCCGCCGCTGAGTGGGATAGGCTCGACAGTGTGGCCGAGCAAATCAAACTCACCTCCTTAGAGCCCATCGGGCTTGCCCTGTGGAATTTCGAAACTGAAGGACTCCAACGCACGCTCGACGGGCTTGCTGGCCTGCAAGATGTCAAGCGTGTGGAAGTCTTTGATGGAGAGGGGGAGCCTGTTGCCGGGGCTGAGGCCCCCGGCAGTGAAGATAAAACAGCACAGGAGTTTTGGCTTAAGCACGCGATAGAAGTCGGAGATGAGAAAAACTTCACCCTCGATGTGATGTTTGACAATGAAGGAACACCCGAAAAAGTGGGCGAACTTAAAATCACCCTCACAACACACAACGCCTTAACACGACTTCAAGACAAGATTGAGTCCCTCGCTCTCACTGAGCTGGGCAAAATGGCAGGTTTTGCCTTCTTTTTCCTGCTGTTGGTTCGGTTCTTTGTGACGGCTGTTCTAGGGCGCATGTCCCAGTTTCTCAGGAATATGGATCGGGAAAGCGAGAACATCGAGGATCGTGTCTTCCCGGGAAGCAAGCGAGGTCTTGTGACGGACGAAATCGACGAGTTGGTAGAGAGCTTCAACGATTTGAGCAAAGAGAATCTCCACTTCGTTAATGAGATTCGGGAGATCAACAGAGGGTTGGAACAACGAGTGCGTGAGCGCACTCAGGAGCTGGCTCAGAAAAACGTGGAGATCCGATCCATTTTCGACAGCCTCACCCAAGGGATTTTTAAAATCAACAGTCAATGGAACATCGTGGGAGACCACTCTGACTACTTGAAAACCATCTTTGGCTTTCAAGACATTTCGGAGTTTTCTTTTGAGAGTTCTCTTTTAGATCGAGCTGCTCTCTCTGAAGATGCTTTGAGCTATGCCAAGGCTTCGCTCGAGGCGAGTTTTGGTGTGGGCATCACCCTCTTCGAGGTGAACCAAGAGGGTTTGCCCCAAGAGTTTGCGTGGACCAGCCCCAGCGGAGATCGGAAACATTTGGAACTGAGCTGGAGCCCACTGGCTGACGCAAGTGGAGAGGTTACTGAGCTGGTTGTGACCATACGTGATGTGACACTCCTGAAAGAGCTGGAGAGTTTGAACAAGGCAAATGAAGAAGAGTTGATGATCATTTCCGAGCTCCTCCAATCCGATGCTGCTGAGTTTCGTCGCTTTCACAAAAACTGTTCGGAGCAATTTGCCGAAGCCCGCGAGCTGCTGTATCCGGCGCACAAGTGATCGCAAGAGGCGGCTCACCCACTCTTTAGGGTAGCTCATACCATCAAAGGACACGCTCGCACCAAAGGCTATGC
>JANQPW010000710.1 GCA_028285285.1 Silvanigrellales bacterium | reverse complement strand
ACCCACGAAGACGGCTGGACCCTTTTGAACCAGCCTGGGCACTTCAGTGCACAATATGAGCACACACTTGTGGCCACAGAAAAGAAAGCGATCATCATCACCCAACCTTCCACCGGAAATGCCTTCCAACCGCTTCTCGCTCACGGTGCGCTGTCTTAGGCCCTAAGGCGACTGCAGAGGCTGCAGCTGAGTGGGCAGCTTTCTCTTGCGATTCTTCTTCGGCGCCGAGGAACTCTCTTCATTTTTTTGCTGCAGTGCGCTCCGTGTGACCTTATCTGAATACAGCGGCACAACCATGCTCACCGTTCGGCCTGGCCCCAGATAAACAGGTCGCTTGGTTTTTTTTCGCTCCAGAGAGGGCTCCCCCACAAAATAGGTCAACTCGTAACTTCCCGGAGGCACATACACCTCTGTGGGTTTTGAAAAGAGAAAGTCCAGAGAACGACCATAGAGGCGTTCGGGATTGAGTGTTTCCAAGCGCACGAGATCCGTTCGCACTTTGCTTGCACCTTTCTTCACCTGCCACTTCAACCTCAAGCGGGCCAACGTTTCTTCTGCAGCTTTCTTTTCCGAGCTTCGGAGCGTTTTTAAGACACCACGAATGCCCTCAATTCCGTATTCATAGGTGTCATCCAGCACCAAAAAGGGAACACCCGTTTCCACATGCAGCAGCACAAAAGGACGCTGTTCCTGATGAATGGTCAGCCGCGGGGGTGATTTACAAGACTCCTCCTCCTTGCACGGTGGAGTTCTGATCACCGCACCTCTGGTTTTCACAAGAGTCTTTTTCCCAGAAAAAACGGAATGGTTCGCTCGCACATCGCTTCCACCCAAACTCACATCATAGATGCCGGGGAAAACCAGGTACTCCGAATTGAGACTGAAAAGCACACCATCGTTGATGTAGGCAAATATCGGTTGCCCACCTAAGCGGATGCGCTCCTGCATGGGAAAGTCTTGGGGTAGCTGGATCTGCAAAATGCCAAGGCTCACCCCAAGGCCTTGCCCCTTTTTCATTTCCACTTGGCGCCGCGTTCCGTTGATCTCAAGCACATATTTTCCAGAAATCAACCACAGCACACTGCCAACAGGTGCAGAGACCACTTCAGCCTGAGACAGACCTTTTTGATCGGCAGGCTCAGTAAAAAATCGCGTGCGTGCAGGCTTCTCTTTAGCTTTAACAATGACGGGTACCAAAGAAACAGCATGTTCAGCGCGCTTGTTCTCCAGAAAATCTGTCAGCACATCTCTTCCACCGATCGACAAGGTCACCTGACCAGGAAGCACTTCAAACTCAGAACGACGGGTCCACTCCTGTCGCTCACCCGAGAGCGGGTGGTTGCACGATGCAGGTATCACCTGCTCTCGACCTTGAACCACCTCCCCGAAATAGGAAAGCACAACAGCTTGCTCGTTTTCTTCGGCTTCGCTCGCGACTTTCTTTGCCTCGGCCCCCACTGGTGAAGAGGGGCGCCAAAACTCGCGTTCACCTTCCGACGACTCGGGGTCAAACTCGTCGAGGGTGCTGAACTTCACACCAGAGTCAGGCTCCAGCCGCACCCGATGCAAAAACAGTGTCCTTTCATCGCTTTTCTCCAAATGAAAGAACATGGCGGAGCACTCATTCACAGCATAGTAGTGGCCTGTTGGAAAGGCGTATT
>JANQPW010000141.1 GCA_028285285.1 Silvanigrellales bacterium | reverse complement strand
CATTGAGAATTGAGCCTTTGTGGGGGCGGTCTTGTTGCTTATGGCGTGCAGGATCGCCCTCCAGGTTGGCAATTTTCTCGACATTGCCCTCCTTCCTTTTTCTCCCGAAATGGGGAATTGCCATAATTTGAGCTAAATGGAACAGGAATTGCTTCTGGCGGTGCAAAACGCCATTATAAGGAGCCCTGTCGATGAAGCTGGGTTTGATTGTGCTCACCATGTCAGCATTTTTCTTCGGTTTCGCCTGCACCAAGATCCCTTCCCAGGTAGAAATCCATGCAAAGCAAGACTTTGAGGAAATTGATGAATCGTGGCGCTTCATCATGAGCCACTGCACCCCCAAAAACAGGGAGGGGCGTGATGAAAATTCAGAGCCGATCAGTGCGCGGCTCATCAGAGACGACAAAAGTGGGAATTACTATTTTCAGTGGCGAAAGACGGCGCGAGCGCCCTTTGGGTGGCACAAAGAAGACATCTTTCATGCCGAATTGACACATCTTTCTCTCATTGAAGGAGTTGGGGAAGTCCAGTTCCAAAGCGTGGAGTCGGTGAGCGATCGAGAAACCTTAGGCCTGACCGTGAATGTCTCTAGGGGGCTGGCACCGTTCGGTTCAGCAACAGAGACGCTGAACACCTTTGGTTTGATTGTGGAGCACACCGCCCCCAACCACTACTTTTTACATTGGCTCGGGCAAGACCGACCCCATGAAGTGTACGAGTGCACGAGCCGTTTCAGTGCTGTTTCGGAGAGTTTGATCTGGGAATTGCCTCGGCATAGCTGGGTGCGGTGATCCGTTCATACGATGCTTGCCGGAGTCGGAGAGCGGAAAGGTTTCCTCAGCCTTCCCGTGTTCTCTCCATCTCGATCTTCACTGAACCCGTAAAATCAACCACCGGAATGTAACTTTTTTGCACGGAGACCCGCATTCTTTCAATATCTGGATAAAGCGCAAAGAATTCGTCCAGAAGACGCTTGGCAAAGGTCTCTACAAGTTTCACCCGACCACAGCTCGCCGCAAATTCGCGCACGCTGTGGATGGCCTTGCCATAATCAAGGGTGGCACCCACATCATCCTCCTCCAATTCCTTTTGGAGGTGCATCTTAAGGTCAACGGAGAGAGATTGCCCCAGGAGCTGTTCCTCGCTCCGAGCGCCAATTTCCGCATGCACTCGGATCCCGGTCACTGTGATCTGGAATGCCTGCTTCATGAACCCCTTAGCCCCCCATTGCGCTGAACAGCCGGTCTAACTGAATTGGCCTCATGACTCAAGCTTGCAATTGGGTCGGTTTTTGATTTAATAGGCTCATGGTTGTGTCCGCATCACCTCGATATGATGACACGGGCGCGCTTCATCCCTATCAATATGGTTCCGATTCAACCGATCAACCCACAGCTTTGGATTCCTTGCATGACAACCGAAGATCAGAAGACGATTGATGACAATCAAGAGGCAACAGAAGCCTCAGCTCCCCGACGTTCAAAGCGCTTGGTCAAGCGCTCCGATGTGGAAGGTGGTGCCGCAGCACAAGACGCTGCAGCGGAGGGGGAAGGTTCTTCCGCCGGCCGTGCGGCGACCCCTTCCGATGAAGACAGGGGCCAGAATCGTCGCACCTATCAACCAGGTGGACGCAATCGTCGTGGGCAGCGGAACAACAATGCGCGACAAGCCAACGGAAACCAAGGGGGTGGCGGCCGCCAGAGAAACTACGGTGGTGGTCAGCACTTCGAAGAAAAAGAGCCTGAGTTCAACGCTGACATTCCCGCGATGAACCTCAAAGAGATGAAGCTGAAGCACATCTCCGAGCTGGTGACCACAGCGCGAGAAATGGGTATTGAGGGAGCAGCCAGCCTACGCAAACAGGACCTTGTTTTTGCTTTGCTCGAGGCCCAGGCGGCGCGCAATGGCCGGGTCTATTCAGAAGGTGTTTTGGAAACTCTTCCCGATGGATTCGGGTTCTTGCGCGCCCCAGACTACAACTACCTTCCTGGGCCTGATGATATCTACGTCTCGCCGTCGCAGATCCGGCGCTTCAACCTGCGCACAGGAGACACGGTCTCAGGGCAAATCCGACCTCCCAAAGACAATGAACGTTACTTTGCATTGCTCAAAGTGGAATCGGTCAATCATGAGCCACCCGATCTCACGGGTGAGAAGATCCTTTTTGACAACTTGACCACGATTCACCCCGATGAGCGGTTCAAGATGGAATACAACGCTGAGGTGTTGTCGACCCGTGTCATCGATCTGTTGTCACCTATTGGAAAGGGTCAGCGAGCCTTGATCGTTGCGCCACCGCGAACGGGTAAAACGGTTCTCTTGCAGAACATTGCCTCTGCCATTGCGCACAATCACCCAGAAGTGGTTTTGATTGTTCTGCTGATCGATGAGCGTCCTGAGGAAGTGACGGAAATGGAGCGTTCCGTTCGCGGCGAAGTGGTGAGTTCCACCTTCGATGAACCTGCTCAACGGCACGTCCAGGTTTCTGAAATGGTCATCGAAAAAGCGAAGCGACTCACCGAGCACAAGAAAGATGTTGTGATTTTGCTCGACTCCATCACTCGCTTGGCGCGTGCCTACAACTCTGTGGTTCCCCCCAGTGGGAAGATCCTCACAGGTGGTGTCGATGCCAACGCGCTGCATAAACCCAAACGGTTCTTTGGGGCGGCCCGTAATGTTGAAGAGGGTGGAAGTCTCACCATTATTGCTACGGCTCTCATTGAGACTGGAAGCCGTATGGATGAAGTGATCTTTGAAGAGTTTAAGGGCACCGGTAATATGGAATTGGTGCTGGACAGGCGTTTGGCTGAGCGTCGTATTTTCCCATCCATCGATGTGAACAAATCGGGAACACGGCGTGAAGACCTGCTTTTAACGAAGGAAACTCTGAACCGGCTGTGGGTGTTGCGAAAAGTGATCCACCCCATGAGCCCTATTGAGTCCATGGAATTCCTCATGCAACGGCTGGAGCAATCAGAAACCAATGATGAGTTCATTGAAAGCATGAATGGCTAGCCGGAAAGGGAAGCATGTCTGATTCGCATCCAGTGCTGGAAAAAATATATGCCCAAAATGATCTGGGCACATTTGCCGACCGAGACGAGCTGGCTGCGCTCTTGAAAGCAGAAAGCGATCGCACACTTTCATTGCTCTCCGTGCCACGAGAGGAAGTCACAGAGCGGGATCGTGAGCTCTTGCGGGTCCGCTTTTTTGGAAAAAAGTCTCCTGTGCATCTCTTGTTGTCTCAGCTGCGAAATCTACCGGGCTCGGATCGCAAGGAGGCTGGCGCTCAAATCAACAAAGTCAAGAAAGAGATCGAGGAGCGGGTCAAGAACTTTCTCGAAGATTGTCGCTTGTTTCATGAAAATGCCCAGCTCAACGCTCAGGTTGAAGATATTTCGTTGCCACTTCCGCCACAGAGCTTTGGTTCCCGCCACCCAGTGAGCGTGGTGGCGCGGGACTTGGCTGCTCCGCTGAAGCGGATGGGATTTGTTGTGGTCGATGGCCCGGAGATCGAAACAGATCTTTACAATTTCGAAGCATTAAACCTGCCCAAGGAACATTCTGCGCGAGAAATGCAGGACACGTTCTTTA
>JANQPW010000140.1 GCA_028285285.1 Silvanigrellales bacterium | reverse complement strand
CACGCTAGTGGTGGAGCTGGCTGGCCTCGCCACCCTCCTGCTCTCGCTGTTTGGGGCTGCGTTTTCATTGGAGCAGTTGCTCCGCCTGCTCGCCCCCCAGGTAGCACTGCTCAAAGCCCTCGGAGCGGAGCGCCGCAGTGCAGCCACCCCCTTGTGGGCACTTGTCATCGCCACCTTGACGGTGGGCTTAGCGGTTGGAACCCTGGCAGCTGCCCTGCTGAGCCAGCAGATCTTGGCACCCTTGTTTCAAGAGCTGGGAACGGCCGTCGACCCGGAGCTGCAAAGCTGGTCAACCCTTGTTGCACCACTGCTTCTGGTTTGGGGCGCAACTCTCAGCCTGATGTCACTCCAACTGGCGCCACAGGTGAGCGCCACACTCTCCACCCCACCGTTGCAACTCTTGGAAGATCGCAACGCCGGCTCTTCCCCACAGCCTTCGCAGCACGGCTCTGCTTCGCTTTGGACAAGCCGTGCCCTTCGGGCTTTGCGAAAGCATGGCCCCTCGCTTTTGGTGCTTCTCATCTGTTTCTCGGTCATTCTCAAAGACCCGTGGGCCGTGGTGGCCACACTGGGTGGTTTGTTTGGCCTGCTGTTTGCGCTCTGGCTCATCTCTCAAGCACTGTTTGTTTGGGTTGCCCGTTTGGTGCCGCGGGCCTCTGCAGAAGTGCAGGTGGCTCTTCTTTCCACACTGCGAAACCGCAGACCCTATCAAGCCTTCTTATCCACTCTGGGCTTTGCTCTCACACTCGCCTTTTTTGTTTCCTTGCTCTCCGGTGAATTTCTGGCTCCATTGGAAAACGCTCAAAGCTCACAACGACCCAACCTGTTTTTTCTCGACATCCAATCGAGCCAAAGAAGCCGCTTCAAGTCTGAACTTGAGGCGCGCTTCACGCAGCAGTTTGAGAGCTCACCCATTGTGCGAGCTCGCATTTCTGCTGTAAAAGGCGTTCCTGCAAGTCAAATAGTGAACTCCTTGGGAGAAACAGAAGATCATGAAACCCTGCGACGCAAACGTTTTTTGCAACGAGAGCAAAACGTCAGCTACACCCCGCAGATCGATGCAAGCACCGTGTCGGAGGGAGAGGCTTGGCCTCCGTGGAACGGGGAAGCTCCGAGCGGAGCACCCCCTTCTGTGCGCTCTGAAGTTTCCCTAGAAGAAGGCTTCGCTGAAGCTCTCGATGTGGGTGTGGGAGACACCCTCAGCTTTGACATTCAAGGGGTTCAGGTGAAAGCAACGGTGACTTCCGTGCGAGAGGTGGCTTGGGAATCGGGGCGTCTCAACTTTTTTGTGCTGGCTCACCCCAGCTTGCTGGAAGGGGCCCCACAGCAACACATTTTTGCTGCAAACGTGCCGGAAGACCGCACCATCACCGAGCTCAACAGTTGGCTCAGGCAAAGCTTCGCGAATGTCACCTTCATCGACGTGCGGGCCGTTGCCAAACGCGTGGAGGCCATACTCGAGAAAATGGTGGTGGCCATTCAGGTCATTTCGAGTTTGTGTCTTGCGGCCGCATTTTTGATTTTTTTAGTCACTTTGTTGCAACTTCGCTACCTGCGCGTCAAAGACACTGCTCTGCTTCGGCTTCTCGGTGGTCGCACCAAGGAAATCAAGCGGGCTTGGATCATCGAGCTCTGTTTCCTCGCCTTTGCTTCCTGCGCAAGCGCTCTTGCCCTCGCCCTCTCGCTGAGTGTGGGTTGGTCACTCTATGCCTTTGGAACCTGGCCCAAACTTCAACCCGCAGAGCCGTTGGCTTTTGCGGGCGTGACCCTCGTTTTGGGCTGGGCTCTTGGCGTTTGGCTCGCCAGACACGTGCTTCGACCCCTACCATTGGAAGCACTGAGAGGTGATCCATGATCACACCATCGGCTGAGAAATAACTAAAATCGTTTGAATTTCCCAATATCTTCTCCTTTGTCTCCCGGTTGCGCCGATAGGGCTCGGGGAGGAAGCGTTCTCCATTCTCTATTAATGGCAAAGGAAGGGACTCATGCCACGCTCCAAAAAACCACTGAAAATTCGTGGCTTAGCATTGCGACAGCCTTGGAACGCAGCAGCGCTGGGAACTCTTGCCGCCTTTTGCGCGCAATGTGGTCCCCTTCCCCAGGGCAACGAATCCCTCGGTGTCGCAACGGGTGTGGGCTTTCGCAATGCACCAGACAAGCTCACCATAGGCACTTGTGAGCGCCTCTCTGTCATCTTCCTCGACCAAAACCAGTCATCTCCCTCTACAGTTGCCGCCACAACACTCAGCCTTAGCACGAGCCTGGGAAGTTTTTTCGCCGACGAAAACTGCGAATCTTCGATCACATCGGTTCAGGTTCCCGCCGACAAGAAGAGCCTCTTTGTTTATTTTCAAAGCCCCACACCGGGAGTTGCCGATCTGCGGGTGCACGAAACTCCCGACAGTGGTTTGAACGATGCCACGACTTCCATTGATCTGGAGTCGGACGCTGCACGCCTCACCTTTGCCTCAGCTCTTGTTGATGGCCTCAGCCAAGAGTGCATTGCGCTTGAAGTGAAAGTGGTCAACGCCTCTGGTGCCGACTCACAGCTGGGAATTGATCTCCCGATCACATTCGACTCCAAGTACAACCAAAATCTTGAAAAACTCGGCGCCTTCTACACCGACGCAAGCTGTGAGACGCCCAGCAATGTGATGACCATTCCCGGAAACAAAACTTCTGGAACGATTTCTTTTCAAACCAACATTCCAGGAGAGTACAAAATCAACGCTGTGTTTCCTTCGGAGGCTGGACTCGGTCCGGCTGGAACCCTCGACCTCAACGCCAGAACAGAGCTTTTTGGCAACTGGCAAAGCCCTTGCCTCGAAAGACAAGCGGGTTCTGCTGAGCGCATCCGCTATGAGCTCCGATTCGATGATCTCGACTTTGTTTACAGCACGTACCACTACACGGGCGAATCCGGAGCTTGTGTCGAAACCGAGCTGAGCCACTGGACCGACTTCAGCGGTGAGTATGAAATCAATTCTACGGGTACCCGCAACCTCGGTGAGGGCACAACCTCGTTGGCTGCGTCATCACTCGACACCCTCGACCTCGTCTACAGCACCAGCTGTGTTGGGGTGCGCACACAAGCCAAAGCCAATGAGTACCGCTCTCGAGAGACATGTGGCACACGACTCTGGCAAGAGTCTTCCACCGCTTGCAACAACACAACCTATGTTCGACCCAACTCTTCTCAGGGTATTAAAGGAAACAAAAACAACCAGTGTGAAGATGGCACTTGGATCACCCCAGGCGATGCAACCTTTGAGGTTTTTTCACAAAATGGCACAGAGCTTCGCCTCGGGAATATTGAGCTGCACAACACCAGCAACACCCGCTCTGCCTCCGAACGACCCAGCTCTCTCACCAACACAGCATACTCCAAAGTGGAGTGATCGGATTTCCGTAAAAATCCAGGGTCAAAGTTGCGATACCTAAATCTCTTCCCGTCCGCATTGGGGTGATAAACTCACAATCGCCCCGACTCCGAACACATGAAAATTTAAAGAAACGAAGGAAGATGCGGTATGAATCAAGCCCAAGATATTGAAGAGGTTGTGAGCCAGCTCCAGCTTCTGGCTGAGCAGTGTCAAAACCGCCAGTCTCGCGCTGGTTACTTTGGAGCTCTCTATCAAGACGTCACCAAACGAGTGGCCATGGGCATCTTCGAAGGAGACTTTTCGAGCCCCAACCTAGTGGAAAATCTCGACGTCACCTTCGCCAACCGTTACCTCCGCTCCTATTTTGCGTATCAAAAAGGCAAACCAACGGAACCACTGTGGAACGATGTGTTTGCTTTCAATGCACAAAGCTGGCCCACCATCATTCAACATTTGCTCGCCAGTTGTGCCGTTCACATTGGATTTGATTTGGGTTATTGCGTCGCTCAAACCGTTCCCAAAAACAGCCTGGCCGCTTTCCGTAGCGATTTCGACACAGTGAACAACCTCTTGGCCTCGGCATTCGATGATCTCAACGCCGACCTCAAAGACATCTGGCCGCTTTACCGCTTTGCCACCTTTGGTCTCTCATCGGTTGAAGACGATGTTGTGGATCTGGTCATGAGTGTGGAGCGAGACAATGCCTGGAATTTCGCCCTGGCCTTGGCTCACTCTCCCTCAGAAACCGATCGCGACAAACTCATTTCCAAGCGTCTGCAGGCAGTCTCTCAACTCATGCGTTTGATCACACACCCGGGCTTTGTGGGCAAAGGCATTTCACGACTGCTTTCCCGCACCGAAGGAAAGCCCGTCTCCAAAAACATCTCTATCATGCTCGACAACCCCAACTCCAAAATGCCACCGGAACCAGCACCACACAGCGGCAAGCGAAAGGTGGCCATTCTTGGGGGCGGCATTGGTGCTCTCGCCGCGGCGGTGAAGCTCACAAGCGATCCCGACTGGAGAGAACACCTCGACATCACCGTTTATCAAATGGGCTGGCGCCTCGGCGGAAAGGGTGCAACGGGCCGAAACCCAGAATATGGCAACCGCATTGAAGAGCATGGTCTTCACATGTGGTTTGGCTTCTACGATGCAGCTTTCAGCACCATGCGCGAGGTGTTCAATGACCTCAAGCGCCCTGAAAGTCATCCGATCCGATCGGTCGAAACAGCGTTCCTACCCATCGACACCTACACCTTCGCACAGGTCTTCCGCGACAACCCCGAGCTGTGGCACATCTATTGGCCACCCAATGATCGTATTCCTGGCGACAAGAACTCCCTGGAAATCAGCGACTATCTCGTTTCGGCCGTGCGTTTGTTTGAAAGGTTGGTTCTGGGCGAAGGGGGCCACAACGAAACATTTGATGCAGCCAGGGCTGCCCCCCGCACTCTCACCGACTCCATCGTGGATTGGCTCGAGTCAAGAATTGAAGGAGGCAACATCGACGTTCGCATCTCCGACCTGGAGTGCAAAGCCTTCGTGGCTCTTGTTCGCGGGGCACTGCGTCTGCTGAAGTTTGCGCTCGGCAGCCGGGTTCAGACCGATCTCACAGCCTACCGCATTTGGATCGGGGCCGACACCATTGGTGCCATCCTCATTGGCTTTGTGGAAGATCGTATTTTTGAGCGAGGGTTTGACAGCATCAACGACCAAAATTGGAATGCCTGGTTGCGTGCCAAGGGTATTGACGAAACCACATACCAATCCTGCATGGTGCAAGTGGGCTACGACTCCAGCTTTGGCTATCATCAGGGTGTGGCCAACATGGAAGCGGGCACCACACTCTCCGGAGCTCTGCAGATGTTCTTTGGCTACAAAGGCTCCATTGTTTATAAATTCCTGGCAGGAACCGGCGACACCATCTTCGAACCTCTTGCTGCTTGCCTCAAGAAACGCGGCGTGAACTTCTCCTATTTCCACAAAGTGGAAGAGATCATCTCAGAAAATGGTGTTGTTTCCGAAATCACCATGCAGAAGCAGGCCACGCTGAAAAACGGAACTTACCAACCCTACGTGAAAGTGAAAGGAATTGATTGCTGGCCCCAGGAACCCCTCTACGATCAGTTGGTGGAGGGAGCCCAACTCAAAGCAGAGGGCATCAATCTCGAATCGCACTGGACACCTTGGAAGGGGGTGGAAACTCTCCACCTCAAGCAGGGGGTTGACTTTGATGATGTGATTTGTGGCATCTCCATTCAAGGGCTCCATGGCATGACGGACACCCTGAGTGACCAAAACCCAAAATGGAAAGACATGTTGGAACACATCAAGACCACACCCACTATGGCCTACCAGCTGTGGTTGAAACCCACTCTGGATGAGTGTGGCTGGTGGCAGCCAGACAACGCCATTTTGAGCTGCAACGGGGAACCCCTCGATTCCTATGCCGACTTGTCCTGCGTGATTCCCTATGAAGACCCCCAAAACGGGGTGGAACCTGGTTCAGCAGCCTACTTCTGTGGCGCCATGTTTGACCAACCCGAAGAAGTACCCCCGCCGAGCGATCATGGATACCCTCAGAAGGCCTTGGATCGCGTGAAGTGGTATGCTCTGGACTACATCCGTACCAAGCTGCAACCGAGTTGGCCCAACACCTTCAAGAACGATCAATTCGACTGGGATCTCCTCGTGGGGCCGGCCACACAAGGGTTGGATGAAAAGGCCTTTGACACCCAGTTCTGGAAGGCCAATGTGGACCCCTCTGAGCGCTACGTGCTGTCGGTGGTGGGCTCCACAAAGTACCGGCTCAAGTCGGATGAATCGGGTTTCCAGAATTTCTATTTGGCGGGAGATTGGACTGACAATGGAGTGGTCAATGCCGGCTGTATGGAGGCCGGTGCTTTGAGCGGCATTCAGGCTGCACAG
>JANQPW010000101.1 GCA_028285285.1 Silvanigrellales bacterium | reverse complement strand
AGGCTCACTTGCCTTTCTGCGCCAAAATAGGAGTCGAGAAAACCCACCGAGATTTCATGTTCCGCGTCGTAAAACTGGCTGTTGTCGGGGTAGCCAGCTTGAAACCCCATTGGACCTTGTCGCTGGCGCCGATGGCTAGGCCCGGTTTGGAAGCCACTGCCAAAGCTACCAAAGTCAAAGCCTTGGCCGAAGCCCATTTCGCGAAATATGGAATCAAAGTCAACGCCCCGAAAGATATCTTCCTTGAACCCAGACTGGGCAAAACCAGAATCACCAAACTGATCGTACTGTTTGCGCTTTTCGTCATTTGAAAGCACGGCATATGCCTCAGAAATAGACTTGAACTTTTCCTCTGCAGCAGCATCACCGGGGTTGCGATCGGGGTGGTACTGTTTTGCGAGTTTTCGATAGGCTGCCTTGATTTCAGCACTTGAAGAGCTGGTGCTCACTCCAAGTGTTTCATAATACTTCATGCTTGAGCTCCATAAGATCGCCTTCACCACAGTCGGTTTCGAAGAGGCTCGTCGGTTTCAAGTTATGACGCAAATTCAATTTGGCAAGGGGAATGCGGTAGGGGGAGCCAAGTTCAGTCGGCCTGAGGGTGCGATCGAATCTCTTTAACAGCGATAAACTCCTGCTCGGTCACTTCCTCAAGCAGCTCGTCATCGTCGAATCCAAAATATTCAAACCAATTGATTCCAACCAATTCAGGAAGTGCAATGACATGTTCTTCGCCATCATCGGTTTCATAGTACTCAAACGCTTCCGCAATAATTCCACCTCTTTTCATGAGGTAGTAGTGGTAGCCATCACCGTTGGTGAACTGGCCATCTTTTGAGTCTCCATTCCAAAATTCTCGGCAAAACCACAGTTCTTTTGCGGTCATTTGCACTTCCGGTTGGAGCGTAGACTTTGCGTTGGCGCTCATATGGCGGCCTCCTTTTGAGCACACAAGTGCCTAAGAGATGCAGGTAAACTTTCCAGCGACAACCTCCTCAATTGTGAAGGCCGCTCTCGGAATGGTTTTGATTTCGTCTTCAAGAAGAAGAAGTTGAGCCATTTTTTGTTCAATCTCTCTTTCGACCTTCGAATGAAGGAGCACGTGGTGACGGCGACGTTCTGCCAGGAGCCTTTCACCAAATTGAAGTGCCTCAACAACGAGAGGGAGAAGAGTGCGAGCTTCATAGCGAGAGCCCCCTTCGCGAAACAGAAGATCATGCACGTCGTCTGTTATGCTATCTGCAACGCGGCAAAAGTGTCGGGAGCGAAAGAACCGGAGTCGGCTTAAGGCATGGCTTTTCGACTTGATCAAGCGGTTCTTCTGCGCTTGTCGTTTCTTTTTTTGCAGCCAGTAGCCCTTCCAAATGCCCCAAGTGACGGTCAGAAGGCAAACAACGGTAAGCACAGACAAAAATGTGCCCACACTGGTGCTGAAAAAAACGAAGTCAAGTCTTGCCATCAAGGACCTCCTGTCCGTGAAGGCTCCATCGGCGGCTTCGAAAAAATCTTCAGCGCGGCCGAGGTTGGGGAGTCAAAGTCTCACCACTTTTGGTCGTGGAGAGAGAAGGCATAACCCGATTTGTCGAAGGCAGCGGCCGCAGTTTTTTGAATCGTGTCGTCACGATTCACGCGGATGTTGTGGGCGTGATGGTTGATGCGCGCCTTGGCATTGCGAATGATGTAACGGGCCAACTCAAGCTCATCTTTGTTCTTTTCAACTCCGCCGCGCTCCGTGAGCACTCCATGAATCCGAGACAACACAGTGGCTATCATGTAGGTGTCAATGGCGATGTTTGCGAGGCGACCCAGTTGAATCTGCTCCTCCATGAGCCCTTTGCCATAGGTCCGGATCAAGCGGCTGGCACTTGTGGCCAAGATCTTTGTTGCGGAGGCCAAGCGCTCTGACTCTTTCTGCAATTCCTCATGAAAGCCTGTGAGTTTTTCTGTGACAACGCTCTTCTTCACTTCGTTGAAAGCAAACTCCGAGAGAACTCCGATTTTTGAGATAGCGTTATTGATATTTTCAAGATCGGGGAACTTCTGAATGGATTGGAGGTTCTTCATGGCGCCCTTAAAGGCTGTTGCCGGCTCCTTAAGGCCGGTGAGCGCAATGAAAAGCCGCAGAATTTCGTTGGTTCCTTCGAAAATGATGCCAATGCGCCCGTCGCGCAGTTTTCGTTCGAGGCCGTAGTCGACCATGTACCCATTGCCACCGTGGATTTGCATGGCAAGGTTGATGGCTTCCCAGGCCGCTTCGGTGCCGTAAACTTTGCAAATCGCAGCTTCAATTGAATAGTCAAAGTCTCCCGAGTCGACGAGGTGCGAGGTGAAGTAGGTCATGGATTCAAGGGCATAGGCACTTGCCGTCATGTCAGCGACCATCTCTTGGATGATTCCAAACTGACCAATGTTTTTGCCAAAGGCTTTGCGATCTTGGGCGTAAGTTGCACAGTCTTTCAAGACCGACTCAATGGAGCCCAGAGCCCCGCCGGCGAGGCCGAGTCTGCCCTGGTTCAAGATTCCCATGGCGATCTTGAAGCCATCACCTGGTTGACCCAACACATTTTCAACGGGGACCTTTGTGTCTTTCAAATAGATTTCAACCGTACTGGAGGCGCGAATTCCCAGTTTTTGTTCTTCGGGCCCGTGCGACACACCACCCATATCTCGCGTGACCATAAAGGCTGTGATCTTTTCCTTTCCATCAATGGTTTCCTTTGCGAAGACCGTGAAGAAGTCGGCGAGGCCACCATTTGTGATCCAGAGCTTTGACCCGTTGAGCACATAGTGGTCCCCTTTGCGCTCGGCTTTCATTTTGATGCCGGCGGCGTCAGAGCCAGCCGAAGGTTCTGTGAGGGCAAAGGCAGCTATCATTTCTCCGGTGGCGAGCTTAGGCATGTACTTGGCCTTCTGCTCGTCGGTGCCATACAAATAAAGGCCTTTGAGCCCGATAGATTGATGGGCTCCAATCGTCAGACAAATAGATGTGTCAAACTGGTTGACCAGCTGCAAAGTGCGTGTGTACAGGGTCTGGTTGAACTCGGAGCCACCAAAAGCTTCCGGAATGATCAGGCCAAAAAGCCCCATTTCTTTCAAGCCTTGAATGATTTCTTCAGGAAGTTTTTTGGTTTCATCAAAAGCGGCAGAGTCGGAGGATTCTTCAAGCCAGCCCTTGATGCTGTCGTGCATCATCTTGAAGTCTTCTTCCGACTTTGAGCGAAAGAAAGGGAAGTTCTTCAAGGGCTCATCTGAGATTTCGTTGTTGAAAACACCCTTCATGAAGCTTGATTTTTGTTCCGACATTGCCCACTCCTTCTTTTGATCAGGGTTTTATTACTGCGAGAATCGCAGAAGCACAAATCTTTGGCGACCTCGAAGGCCAATAAAGTCCTTGATCTACCCGTCTTTTCGAGCCTAGGTTGTGGCGGGTATGGTCTCAAGAAAAACTGAGGTTTCCGCATGACATCATTGTCTCGCTTTCGGATTGGCGTGGTCACCGCTCGCTTCAACAGTATCATCACGAGCCGGCTTCATGAGGGCGCTGTGGCACTGTTGCGACGCAGAGGTGTGGGATTCATTTCAGAAGAGTTTGTGCCAGGGAGCTTCGAACTCCCTATGGCCGCAGCTTGGATGCTTGAAAAGTGTGAGCTCGACGGGATCGTTTGCCTGGGTGCAGTGGTCAAAGGAAGCACTCAACACTTCGACTATGTGTGTTCCACTTCCTCTAGTGGGCTCATGACTGTGCAGCTGAACACAGGTAAGCCCGTTGGGTTTGGTGTTCTCACTTGCGAGACGCTCGAGCAGGGGTTTGATCGAGCTGGGGGTAAGCTTGGGAATAAGGGAGAGGAAGCTGCTGAAACCGTTTTGGAAATGGTCTCCCTGTCAAAGTCGCTGAGTCCAGGCTCGCCGGTTGAGTCAGTGTGAGGAATAGCGCCATGACTTTCTCTGCCTCACTGGATTTCAGTTCCCATTCGCCCGAACAGATTAAGCAGCTTCGTCGGGCGGCGGTTCAGTTTCTTTACCAATTCGACAGAAATGCTCAGGCTTTTTTTCGAGAAGAGTCTTTTGTTGATTTTTGTCAGCAAAATGAGTTGAACGAAAAACTTGTCGAACCTCTTCGAGCTTTCGCGAGCTTATGTATTGATGAAATCGCTTTTTTTGACAGCTGGATTGAGAAGAAAAGCGAGAACTGGAGCGTGAGTCGAATGGCACGGGTCGATGTTTCGATTTTACGGGTGTGTCTGTGTGAACTGCGCTTTCGACCGAAGGTGAAGGCAGCTATTGTTATTGCAGATGCGGCTGAAATCGCAAAAGAATTTGGAAGTGAAAGGTCTCAGTCCTTCGTTCATGGTATCCTCGATGGTGTGTACAAGGAGTTCTTGACCGCTAATTCTTGAGGTGTCGTCACCCTTGAAAGAAATCTTTCTCGTTGATCGAAATTCACGTTTAGACAGTGTCTTGTCAGAGGCCTACGCAGAAGAGGCTCAGAATGGTTTGTCCTCTTCAGCTGGTGAAGACACCCTAGGGCTCGGCTTCTTTTCCTGTCGCCCCGATGCGGAAAGCAACCAAAAAGGAGTGTCGCTCTTCGTCACCCCCGCCTCGCTCCGTCAGGAGCTTCTCAATGAGATTCTGGCCGGCCGTTTCTCGCCCTTGAGCCAAGATGTGATTTTGTATGGTGGACCCAACGGAGCACCCGACACACGGGGCGAGGCTCTTTCGGTGAAAAGGTGGCTGCTGACGGGGCTTCAGCCGGTCGATGAACTGTCATTACAGAGAGTTCCCTTTGCTGACCTCACGCAGCGATTGCTGCGAACCCAAGATCTTGCTGGAGGAGTCGGGGAGCTGTTTTCTGAGTTGTTGCGGCGCATTGAAGGGCTTTTTGCGAAAAGGCTTGTTGTTCCCCTCGATTCGCGGGTTCTTGTCGATTTCTTTTACAGCCTCTATGGTCCTGTTCCCTTTGGGCTTTCGTTGGGGAATTCTTCAGTGAACAACTCCGACACGCTCACGCCGATTGAGAGGGAAGTGTGCGCTCATCGGGTGTCGGAAGAGGTTATTCGTTGGTTGTCCCAATTTGATAAAAAAATACAGTCGGTTATTGTTTGCCCTTCTCGGAAACAATTGCAGGGTTTGATCGCAACATGCCGTGATATAAAAACCTCAGCAAATCCGACTGAGGTGCAGTTTCGTATTTGAAACTTGATTTGCCCGAAACGGTTCTGGGGCCTGCCAAAATTATGGCATAGAAATCGCTGGGGAAGCTTGCCTTCATCTGGGCGGTGTAGACTCGATTGGAATCGTGCTCAAGCTTATCAATTCAATTTCCGAGTCTGGTAGGATGCGGTGTACGGGGTCTCTTCCAGGCCTCGAAGAACGGAATTTTTTGGGAAAGGGGGGTGAAAAATGAGTGAAGATCAAGTTAGCCAGAGCCCCCTCAAACAATGTGAGAGTGAGCGAGAGCGCCACATTCAAAAGCTGGTCAACTGGGCGAAAAGGCACACAGAGTTGGGTTCTGACCTCATGAATCAGGAGAGGTCTTCCAGCTCAGAAGCCCTGCGACAGCTGTTTGTAGCCTCTTTGGAACAAGGCCGCGAGCTGCTCATGCAGCAGAACCTTCTGTCGCTCGATGACTCTGGCCGGGTGAGATCTTCCGTTCCTCCCCTTCCTGGGGTGAGGCAAGACATGATTTTGCCATTGTCGGGTTCAGGTCGTTTCGGTGAATGTGGTCACCCGGAACAGTTTGCCAAACGTCTTGATGAGCCGTCGGGGAAAACATCAAATGTTTCAGCCCGCTTTGCTCGCTCCACCTCTTCCCCAGCCTCTCATTCTCACTTCCGCTCTGTTCCCCTTGTTCCAAGCCGCAACTATCGGAAAAAGAAACAACCCTTTAGTTGACCCTTTTAACTTTTGGGTTTCGACCACCCCTACTCGGCCGCTTTTTCTGAAAGCTCTTGATGGAAAAGTCGTTGTAGTTGGCCGGTAAAAAAAGGCTTTGGAGTTTGGATTTGGTCTCCTCTGGCCAGGTATAGATGATCTCCCGAATGGTGCTGTACTGCGCGCTCGGAATGGACTGCCAATAGTAGCGTGTGAGCCTTTCTTTGCGTGCCAGCCGTTGTTCTGTGGTTTCTCCCTCGATCTCGGGTGCATGAACGATCGCCACGCTTCGACGAGTGTCGTATTCAACACAGATTTCGTCTTCGGCTTGGCCAGAGTTGATTCGCACTTCGACAAAGCGAGCAATCAAACCTTTGAGCGCCGGTTGCAGATCGTGTGTTTCTTCGGGAAGCGCATCTGAAATGTGCTTGTTTCGAGGTTTTGTGGACCCTGTCGTCCAAAGCCTGTCGAGCCATTCTGTGAAGCGGAAAAAGGCCTCGAAGGTCTTAGTTCCCTCGATGACATCCGCAAAGGGGTCAATTTGGGTGAGCTCGGCCTTGTCGAGAAGGCTTTTGATAAACGCTCGATCGCTTTGCTCAAGGCGCAGATCGTCGGAGGCCGCAGCTTCCGTCGATTCTCGCTTGGTTTTCGACGTTGCTTTCCTCGGAGTGGTTTTCCTCGGCTTTTGAATCTTTGGCATAGCTCTCGTGCTCCGCCGTGGGTGGTGAATTGGTACGTATCCTAGACAAGAGATATAGTATTATAAATATCAATATTTTCTACTATATGTATTTTAATATGGGGTTTTCTGGAGCGCTTGCTTGTAAGCAGTCGACAATTGAGAGAAAAACAGTCCTGAAGACAACAAATGGTGACACATTGAGTAAGACCCCAGAAAAAGCGAAGCAGATTGCTGAGCCGGTCCGCAAAGCTCTAACCTTAATGTTGCGTCAAAAACTCAAAAAGAGCGCTGAACGAGTTCGCGTAGCCAAAACCACTGGAATGTCCACTGCAACGCTAGATGCTTTGATATACTCCGAACGGGGAAGCTTTGATGTGTTGGTTGCTGCTGTGTTGGCAACTTACAGATTGGATCACCGAAAGTTTTCCCAATTTTTTGAGGTTCTCAAGGTGTTTTTGGCGAAGAACTATCGCGTCACAAAAGGTGAGCGTGAGTTTTATGCAGCGGCTGAGCTGCTCTCTGAGCAGGAGCTCCATGATTGGGGCAAAAGCATCTCTGTTTTGGCAAAAATAAACCACGTTATGAAAGAACGCCCGATTTCAAAAAAGCGCAACTCTTCAACGGCCAAGTCGAACTGACCCTCATCTGATCAAAACTGTTCACTTTCTGAACAACCCCCACATTGATCTTCAATTTTGACTAAAAGAGGCCTTGCTGAATTTTTGCAGCACGGACTCGATTTGAAATATGTTCATCCCAAAATATAATACAAATAGTAAGATGAAAAACAGATCGTCGGAATTTGAAAACCAGAGACAGCAGGAGTCAAGCCATGGTCCCGAAGGTTCTTAAACTCTTGATTGTGGAAGACGATCAAACTCTTCGCGAGATTTTGGCGGATCACTTTGAAGACTTGGGGTTTCAGGTTGTCGTGGCCCACAATGGCCGAGTTGGGTTGGATTGTCTGCGTCGTGATGCCGCTATTTCCCACCTCATCACCGACAATCACATGCCTCAGCTCACGGGGGTGGAGCTGATCCAACACGTGGCCGATGAAGGCTTGAGATTGAGTCGCATTTTGCTGTGCACGGGCGGTCTTGACTGGGAAATTGCCGGCCGACCAAAGAGATTGTGTCAGATGATCGCATCAGTTGAAGCAGCCCTACCGGGGGTCTTCAGCATCGTTGAAAAACCCTGTGCCGTGGAAACGGTGTCGGATATCCTGCTTGGCGAGCAAAATCGAAGGGAGATCCGATCTTTTCTCGATGAGCTCAAAAAGCAGACTTCCGCGGAGTGAGGCTCACTTTCCAGGGTTCGGAGTCGGTGTTGGAGTCGGTGCCGGAGTCGGTGTTGGAGTGGGTGTTGGAGTCGGCGTTGGAGTCGGAGTGGGTTGCTGAACGGGGGTTTGCTGTGTTGGTGCCTGAGGAACCTGCTGTGTGGGTGGTTGTGGTTGCTGTTGCACTGGTGGTGGCATGTTCCC
>JANQPW010000701.1 GCA_028285285.1 Silvanigrellales bacterium | reverse complement strand
AGAAGGGGCAGTACCACGCTCAGATCACCTCTTCTCTGGAGCCGGGGGAATTGGATTGGGGGGAAGTGGTGCTCCCTGGAGAAAGCACAGAAGAAGTGTTGATTTCCACTTACGTGTGCCACCCTTCCTTGGCCAACAACGAGTTGTCGGGGCCAGTGGTGAGCACGTTTCTTTTGAAGTGGCTGCAGGGCCTCCCGCGGCGGCGCTACACCTATCGCTTTCTCTTTTTGCCCGAGACCATTGGCGCCATTGCTTACCTTTCAAAGAATCTGGAGAAGCTCAAAGAGAGGGTCGTGGCAGGGTTTGTGTTGAGTTGCATTGGCGACGAACGGTGCACCTCGTTTGTGCACTCACGCAGGGGAGACACCACGGCCGACCGTGTTGCTCAGGCCATGCTGCAGTGCCAAGAAGGCCCCACTCGGGAACACAGCTTTTTGGAGCGGGGTAGCGACGAGCGGCAGTATTGCAGCCCTGGGGTCGACCTGCCAGTGGTCACGCTGTGTCGTTCGAAGTTTGGCGAATACCCGGAGTACCACACTTCCCTCGACAACCTGGAGTTGGTCACTCCTCGTGGCCTTGCGGCGGGTTTTCAGTGGGCGAAAGACTGTGTGCAGCTTTTGGAGCTGAACAGAAAGTACCAAACCCAGGTGTTGTGTGAGCCACAGCTGGGCCGACGGAACCTCTACCCCAACGTGAGCAAGTTGGGCTCAACTCACAACACCCGAGACCTCCTCAACGTGTACATGTACTGCGATGGCACGCGAAACCTCATTGAGCTCGCAGAGTTCTTGAACCTGCCGGTCAAGACCTGCATGACTTTGGCGGAGAAGTTGCTCGCAGCTCAAGTGATCCGGCCGGCCTGAAAAAGAGATGGCGCTTGTGAGAACACTTCTCAACCCCTTGAAAGGCATTGTTGCCAACCATGGCCTTTACGGCGGCCTAATGAGTCTTGCCTTCGCCTTGGCGTTCTTGAAGAACATTGCGCTCGCAGCAGCTCTTCCTGTGGAAGACTTTGCGGAGTTCAGTGTGTTGATTGTGACCGGTTCTTGGCTGGCCTATGTGTTTGGTTTTGGGGTGGAGCCTTATTTGCTGCGGGAGGGCTCACTCGCCTTTGGGCGAAAAGACGTGGAGCAAACCCATGCCACCATTTTGAGAGCCTTTCAGGCGGTCATCCTTTTTTCCGTGCTGGCTTCCACTGCGATTTGGGTGTTTTTTGCGGTGCTGCCAGTCGAGGTGTTTTCTTGGAACCAAAAAGACTGGAGCTTCCTGCGCTGGCTGCCAGTTGTGGGGGCTTCCATTGCGCTGTTCAATGTGTTTTCGACTTCGCTGCGAGCCAAGCAAATGTCTTTTGCCTTTGCGGGGGTTTTGCTCACAAAAAGTGTGACGTCTTTGGC
>JANQPW010000067.1 GCA_028285285.1 Silvanigrellales bacterium | reverse complement strand
GCCTACGTGGAAGCCGGGCTCAGCGAGCCACTGGCACATGGTATGCTGATCACCAATTTCAATGCCCTTCCCTCTACTTTTATGGTCGTTGCAAAAAATGGCAACGAAGTGCAAGCTTCCCTCTCCATTTCCTGCGCGACGGGCTTTGGTCTTCCGTGTTTCGAAGCTTTCCCGGCCATTGTGGAACACCCTGACTACCTTCACACAGCCGAGTTGTCTCTCGTTGGCTACGCGCAGAGTGTTGATCCACAAGAAAGGGAAACAGCTTACCTTTGGCCGCTCTGGAACTATGCTCTCCGATTCTGCCGCAACCAACTGCGTGTGAAGAGGGTCATCACGGCAACACCTGACCCTCATGCCACACGACTCATGCAGATTCTCGGCCTCAAACAGCTCAAGCAGGCTCCACTCAGCAAGTCCAAGCGAGCCAAACTCCACCTGATTGGAGAGAGACTGACAACGCTTGAGCACAAGTGGCACCAGGCCGATCTCAACACGGCTGGTCGCTTTGGATACAGCCAATTCTTTCTAGAAAATTCAATGGAAGCCTTCAAATTCCTGCGTTGCCCTCCTGGGCTCAGAGAGGTCCTCACCATTCGGCCAGAGGAGTTTGTTTACTTTTTCAAAAAGATCACAAACGTCGCAGATTGCCTGCCTTTCTCTGTGCTCACCCACCTCAAATCAGTTTACGAAGAGTCACAGTTTGCCGATTTTGGGAGAAAGTTTTTTCCAGAGCTCACAGAGAATCGCGAGAAAAGCAGCCTCAGACGCTACAACTACAGTCTCAATGGCTTCCTCAAACTTGGCCCAGACAGAGTTTCTGACTTGAGCGTCTCCCAGATCTCGGAAGGTGGCTTTCGTGGTGATCTCGATCCAAGACTCAATGTTAGGCCTGGAAAAACATTTGAGGCTGTCTTGGCATTGCAAGACGGACACTACTCAAAGCTCACGGTCTGTCCGGTGTGGCGCAGGGCTAACACGCTTGGATTTCGCATTGTGAGCGCCTGCCCAGAATGGTTCGCACTCGTTCAAGCTGCCGCAGTTCATTCTGATGGACACCGAGGCCGACGCACTCAGGCCGATCCCTTTTCAAGGGTCACCCGTCACAATGCGGGCTAAAGGCAAGTTCACCACCTAAAAGTAGATCCCCAGTTGCAGCCCAGCATAGGGAGAAGACTGCACCTCAGTAAAGTCGGTGCCCGCCACCTTCAAGCCTGACTTCTCGTACTTGAACCCAACTTGAACGTTCATAATGTGTTCCCAAATATTATACGCGGCACCCGCATCTAGCCTTGTTCGAGGCTGAACCAACACATCTTTTCCCTCCGACTCCAAGGTCCAAATGGCCTCCACATAGCTGAGGTCGGCAAACAGTTTGAATCGGTCTGAAATAGGCACGTGCAGCCCAAGCCCTGCGCCCACACCCTGAGACTTCACGTTCAAGTCTGAGGTGTCATCAGTTGCGTCGACCTGAATCTCTGTTGCATTGAACATGACAGCAGGAAAAAGCCACCAAATACGCGGTTGCAGCACAACATCGGTGATCACTGTGCTCACATCGGAGTTGTTTCGCTCAAAAGTCATGTCGGTAGAGTTTCGGCTCGCAAAAATACCGAGCTGACGCTCCTCTCCCGCATACCCCCCTGCCACAAATGTGGTGGTGCCTCCCGTGGCTTGACCGTCAACCACCTCACTGTCATAGGTTTGCAGGCCATACTCTCCCCGCACAAATGCTGTGGGCGTGAATCGTGTGAGTTTGCCCCCGTATATCTGACTTCGGGTTGCCACCTGGGCCTCCGCTGTTTGGAGCACTCCCCAACCTGCAACGAACATTAGGATCAACTTAACTAGTGTTGGAACAGACATAAATCCCTCCTTCTCATGGGTCTGGTTCCCGTGTCTCTGTTTCGAAATTAAGGGAGGAGCCAATCACAGAAAAGATTGCATGGAGTGCCAGCCAGACTCTTCAATCTCAAAATAGCCTCAGAATCAAAGTCGATGAGGCAGCAACTTTTGCCCTATTTTTCTATAAGGAGCGCTTGAAGCAGCGACTCTGCTTCGGAAAAGACTGCGGTGAGAGAGTGATAAGGTTTAGCACGCGAACGTTCAAGTGTGCCGGCCAGCTCACATTCCCTCCGTTTGGTTTCTGCACTTGTTCCTGATTTCGAACTGATGAGAGTGCAAAACTGAGCCGCACTAAGGCCATACCCCAGAATTCCATTGGCAAGGGAAACATATTCCCGCGGCACATCTTTGGAATGCTCAAGAGAAAAAGCGAGCTCATGAAACAACTCGAAGGGTGTGAAAACAAGCTCTCTTCCCGCAATGTGAACCTGTTGAACCTCAACTCTCACAAGCCGGCTGTCACCACAGGGGGTCTTTGATGACCCGACCCATCGCCTCTTCCAAAACGCAAGCAAAGAATACAGCTGCAGTGTTGGTTCAACACAAAAAAAAGCCTCCCTCAGCCGTATTGCCGACACAGGGCTCACGGATTCTGTTCCCCCCAATAAGTTCTCAGGCAGCCAAGACTTCAGCCAAAAGTCTGGCTTTTCTATGGGGTAGACGTTGCCAATGCGCGCAGGCAAGAAAACAAATTCGCTCGCCGAAAGATCTCGCAAAGCTTCTGGAAAGTCTCCTGTGAAAAAAGGCTCCGAAAACAACTTCCCCTGATCAGTTGCTGCGTGAGCATCGGCAAACCAAAACTGCAGAACGTTCTCAGGCCGCGCTCCGACCAAGCTCAAAACACGAATGTTGTGCTCACCCTGAGACCTGGTCGTTGGTGCGGAGTGATGAGACCAAGCCACTCCTTTGAGCGGAGCTTCCCTTTCCAGCGCCTGTGCCGTCGCCATGGCAACAGCATCAGCGATTTCCCGTCGGTGAGATTCATGGACCATGTGCGCCCGACGTTCATGTGTAGAGTCGCCAAAGAACGCAGCTCTGATTGCTGCCCACCCCGAGGGGGTCGAGCCTCCCCAAAGCCCAACGACATCAACGGAGGAATGTGTGTGAGAGGCCACAAGAGTGACCAAGGCACACGCCGCTCCATGACCCCGGCGCTCCAACACACTCTTGACCTCACTTTTCAATTTTTGACTAAAAGTCGAATCAATGCCCACGGTATCAACAACAACAAGTACCCATATGACCCCCTTCAAAGAAACTGTCGACACACTCAATTCAAAGGTGTCGGGCCTTAAAAGCCTTCGTCCACCCCAAGGAGAGAAAGGAAAAAAGCCATAACCTGCTAACAGTCGACCAGCTTCTGCGCCAATCGTGGCTTTGGCGTGACCGATATTTGCTACGATCTCCGGGGTGCCGCCCTGATCTTCTGCAGCAACTTCACAAACACTGAACTGAGGAGCCGGCAGATCTGTCAAAGGCTGTCGGTGCAGCACCTGCAACAGGGGGCCATGATTTGCATCTGCCGATACCCTCCACATCAGCACCAACACCACGCTGAGGCTCAACACCAAACCAAAAGCCACGAAGATTGAGATTTTCAAAGCTAAAACAATATTTTGCATGAATTACGGAATCAACCCCCCACTTCGTGGAAACCCGGAAAGGCTTCTCAGCTCGCTCCCTCATCTTAGCAGACCAATATTCCGAAACGATCTCTTAAGCTCTGCAATGGACAGAGCCGGCCCCCACACAGGAAATCATTCGTGCACCAGAAAAAGAAACAATTGGCCATCCAAGTTCTTCTTCCTTCACTCGGAGCCCTGTTGTTCGCAGGACTGTTTCTTCTGGCAAATCTTCAAGAAAAACTGCGCCTTCGAGCACTGCCCCAAGCAGAGAGCATCGCTGACCGTGCGTCGGGTCTGAGCCTCATCTCTGCAGACGTGCTAGCCAAACAAAGAAAGAGTTTTTCAGAACAGTTCGCTGCAGAGAATGCTGAAGAAGCCTCTCCAAGCACCCACTCCGAGTTAACACTTCTGAGGAAGTACGAACGGGCAGAGTTGCTTGAACTTTCTCAAAAGAGACCAGAGTGGAGCCAAGCCCTTCCCGTTGTCGTGCTACGGGGAGATTTCCACACAATGGGCCAACAGTATGGAGCATTACTCGCACATCGTCTGCAATCTCTCCTCGAAATGTTTGACGCACTCGCCCAACAAGAGTCGACGGGACTGTTGCCAACATTTGCAGCTCGCACGCTCAGGAGAAAAGTGGGTGCTCTGTTCTCCCCACATTTTCCCCAAAGCACTCACGACTTCATTTCCGGCATTGTCGCGGGAGCTCAAACCGAAGGCGTGGCAATAGAACCAGGCGACCTTGAGTTTCTCAGCAGCCTCATTGATGTGGCTGGAATAGCCTCAACCAACTTGAGCTTCTCTCTTGACACCCTCGGCGCAGCCGAAGGGCTCATTGGCATTGCCAAAAAACAACTGGGTCTTGAATGGCTCAATCAGAACTGCAACACCTTTGTGGCCTTTGGCCCTCGCACTGAGGGTGGAAAAACCTTTCAGACCCGTAACACAGACGTGACCACAGGCATGGGTCTGGAAGATTTCCCGCTCGTGACCGTATTTTTCCCCGAGCGAGCCTCGGGCGACCGCCTTATTCCCTTTGTTTCGGCAGGATTTGTGGGCCAACTGGGAGTTGCTACGGGCATGAACGCACATGGCGTGGCGCTCGGGCAGGTGTGGGCTTTCTCGAACAAAAAGTCGTTAGGAACACCTTGGTCTTTGGCCATGATCGACATCTTGTCTCAGTCCAAAAGTGCGATCCAGGCTGCTGAAATGTTGACCTCTGTTGAGCAGCATACCTATGGAAACAATTTTGTTTTCGGTGACGCTTCAGGGAACGCCATTGCCGTAGAGCTCAACGCGGCTCAACACGACACCTTTCTTCCCAATGATCCCCGTGAGCTCGAAGAAGGTCGCATGCCCGACGGCCGGGTCTATGCCCTGCCTCTTCCCCACGCCATTGTGAGAGCCGATCTTGCCCTGAGCCAAAAGCTACGACGCGATCAAACAGCGGCAGCAGGCCCCCATGGGTTCCCTCCCACGACAGGCTCCTATCGCAAACGTTACGCTGGGCAGGTGAAGCGCCTCTTGGCCTACGAACGACAAAAACAGCTCATTGGCGCACGCGAAGCCATGGTGATCTCCAGAGCAACGGCTTCCCGAAACCACGGAAACCTTCAAAATGCGGTGTACGCAAATTCAGACAAACGCCTTTGGGTCGCCTACGCATCTGGAAAGGGGGAAGAGCTGAGGGGTGCCTTTCAAAACCCTTTTGTGCTGATTCCCTTCGATCGATTGCTGCAAAAAGAGCGCAAAAACGACTCTTCAGGAAGCCACTGGCCCTAGAATGAGAATGCTGCTTCCACAGGCTGCCAAGTTGCACGCGCTATCGACTCATGCCCTTTCTTACCTGGGTGAAAACAGTCAGCAGCCACCATGCCTTCACCAAACCCTGTCGGGGGAAGCTCTGCGTAGACCACAGGTGGTTCCTCAGGGAACTCTGCTGTGATCGTCGCCGCCACAAGTGCAAAAGCTTCTTGGTAGCGCGCCAAGTCTCGGCGTGCCCGAGCAGTGTCTGCAGGATCACCACTGAGCAGATCAGCTGAGCGCTCGCACATAGGAAAGAGATTGGCCCGATCACGGCAAGAGAACCGAACAGGTCCAAAGCGAAAGGCCAAACGCTCATAGTTTTCAAAAACCCCAACAATATCGGGGATACCAGAAACCACCACGAGAGATTGGGGGCTCACCTCTCTCACTTTTCGAATGGAATTGTAAAGCTTTTCCTGAGCCACATTTACGGGCAAGGAATCACAGAAGTCGTTTCCACCCACGCTCAGGGCTACATAGCTGGGAACCCGATCTGAAAACTGGTAGTCTCGCTGAAACCTCTCAAGCTGAATTTCGAGGTGGTCCGACCGCGCTCCAGGTATGGAGTAGTTTGAGAAGGAAACACGCCGACCTGTGACCTGCTCAATCTGCTTCCGATGACTCCATGCTTTGTCTCCGACAAAGGCGTTGAATCTCTTATAGCTTGTGATTTTTCCCAGACGCTCGATGTACTCCTCATCGGTCTCCGGAATAAAATACTGGAGGGTCAGTGCCCTGAGGATCTTCAAACCGTCACGAAGGCCGAGATTCTGGCCTGTTTTTGTGCCGGCAAAAGTTGAACTGCCAATGCTATCGCCCAGAAGCACCATAGAAAGCTCTGAGGGTTGAGAAGGATCTTGGAGATGCCTGCGAAATGGGGCAAAGGCATCTCCGCGGTTGTCGTGCACGACCTCCGCACCCAAGCCCATGAGTCGGCTCTTGGCCAAGCTCACATCCGGTGCCGCGCCACACCCAGCCAAGAGGAGAGGTGACAATACCATCGAGCTCCCAACAACCAACTTCGTCAAAGAAGAGAAACGCAAAAGAAACTCCCGAAATTCATTGCATTTATAAAGCAACCTCTATTATGCAGAAGTTTGGCCGTTCGGCCTAGCACCAACTAAGTGTCAGGATTTTGCCGGCCCCCACCGGCCTGAACTTCTTGATAGGCCGCCTCAAGCACGTCAATGAGAGTTTTTTGATCGGCCAGCTGACGCCTCAATTCTGTGATCTCTTTTTCTTTGACTGCAAGTTCTGTTTTGAGAATGGAAACGACCTGGTCTGTCGAGGGACCTTTCAGAGTGAGACCCGGCTTGACCCTCCGTCCTTCTTCTGAGGTTTCCCGCGGCTCAGGTTGTGACAACTTCGAAGAAGAGTTCGCGAGAGCATCAACCTCAGCTTGGGCGTAGGGTCGCAAGATATCGGCCGCGGTTTGCAGTCTATCCCCAGAACTATCCAAACTGCTCTCACTGAAGACCGGCTTGGCCAACTCTTCAGAATCAATCGAGTTCAATTGAGGGCCTTGAGAAACATCGTCGGGAACAAACACAAAGTACTTCCCTGCACGAAAGTCATAGGGAAGTTTACCGCTCTTCACACGGCGTCGCAGTGTGATCTCCGAAACCCCAAAAGCCCGGGCGGCCTCTCCTAGCTTGAGCCATGAACCGGTTGTGTTGGAGTTGGATTTTGGACTCATGAGTGTTGCTCTCGTGGCATCTGTGGTAATCGATCCGTCACACACACTGAAGTTTAGTCGAGACGAACAAAGCTTTATGGCAAGAAAATGCCTACCCGGAGACACGCAAGATGACCCTCAGAGAAGATGCCCTTGAGTACCATCGAAAAGGACGCAAAGGAAAACTCGAAGTCAGCATCACCAAAGAATGCAAGACTCAGGAAGACATCACCCTGGCCTATAGTCCGGGGGTGGCAGAGCCTTGCAAAGAAATCGCAAAAGACCCTGACAAAGCCTTCGAATACACCACCAAGGGTAACCTCGTTGCGGTGATCTCCAATGGGAGCGCCGTCTTAGGGTTGGGAAACATCGGCCCCCTTGCCAGCAAACCCGTGATGGAAGGAAAGTCGGTTCTGTTTAAGACCTTCGCCGACATTGACTGTTTTGACATTGAAATCAACGCCAACACTCCCGACGAGATCGTGAGCACCTGCAAGGCCCTTGAACCCACGTTTGGAGGCATCAACCTTGAAGACATCAAGGCCCCAGAGTGCTTCGAGGTGGAGGAACGACTCAGGGAAATGCTGAACATTCCGGTTTTTCACGATGATCAACACGGAACCGCCATTGTGAGCTCAGCGGCTCTGTTGAATGCTCTGGAAATCACGGGTCGGAGAATCTCAAAGATCACCATTGTGGTGAATGGT
>JANQPW010000053.1 GCA_028285285.1 Silvanigrellales bacterium | reverse complement strand
GAAATCTTTTTTACCGGGGTTGTATTGCAACAGTCGAATTTCGTTGCGCTCAAAGATACGCTTTTCATAATTTGCCCGAAGCGTGTAGACAGCTGTTTTCTCTTGGCTCACACGACCCAGTTCCGATTTCGATCGCGCATCAACCTCGTTGAAAAGCTCCTGTGTGAGTTCCTTTTGCATTGCGTTGACAACGCCGATGAAATCAGAGTCGCTCGGAGCTTCATCTACCCAAACTCCGTCTTTCATGTACTCAATTTTGATGCCGCAATCTTCTGGATCCTGACACTGAGAGAGATTTTCATAGAAGCCCTTGAGCTCCACATCAACGCAAGCAAAGTTGTGATAGGCAGCAAACACCTCGGCCTGTTCAAAAACCTGCTCCCAACTGATGGTAAACCTCGCTTGGCGAGTGAGACTTTCCGATTCAATTTCCCAGTCGACGGCCGCTGTCAGAATAGAGTCCCACTGAGCACCGATTGTCATCAGGTTGCGGAGGGGCTGATCCCATTCAGGGAGAGTGACCGCCTGAAAAGAAATATCTTGAGAAACCAGGCTGTTGCTTGAGGCTGGAATGCTTCGAAATTTGTACATCACATTTGTCGTGAGATCGTAGTCTCCATTCTCATCACTCTTCAATTTGCAGTTCGGAATGGAAATCACACGCTCACTCCCATCGGGACGCGTGACGGTGAGGTCTTCTTTGGTGCAGTCAACATCGACCCGACCGTCTTCATTGAGAAGCCCGGAAAGCATGAACTTGGTTGTTGCTGTTTTCACAGGAGCTGGAGAAACCCTCAACCCCTGAGCCGCCGCAGCAGCCTTCAACTTGTCTTGAGCTGCAATGCCAGAGGTTGTGGACAAGCTTCCACCAAGGTGAACCAAAGGCATACCAGCAAAGAAACCAAAAGAGGGTGTGCGCTCGAAGATCGAAAACCGAGGGCGGGGGCTATCGCTTGTGGGGTTTTGAACGGCAACACCACCCCGTTTGGGCACGTAGTGAATGAGATTGGGATCATCGGAGTCAGCCAAAAGCTGAAAGGCATCTTCAATCTCAGCAGAGAAGGTTCCTGGAGCTTTGCGCTCATTTGGATGGAGTGGCTGCGCATTCGCTGAAAGCGAAAACGCGGAAAGGGCCGCGAGTGCGCAAAGCCCATTTTGTGCAAAG
>JANQPW010000021.1 GCA_028285285.1 Silvanigrellales bacterium | reverse complement strand
CAGCCCTGAATGCCCGCACAAAGATACGCATTGAGCTTCTTTCCACTCACTGCTGGCGCGTGACCATCTCGAATGGTGTTGCGGAAGGCTGAAAGTTTTTGCAAGCATTCGTCTTTGCCATTGAGAACTCCCGGAACATTCATGAATTCCGCAAGTCCAAGCACTTGCGGATGCTCCGCAAACGCCACCAGGTCTTTTGCGAGCAGCACAGCTCCACTGGTTTCCAAATGAGAGGCCGGCACGCAGCTTGGAAGCAGCACAAAAACATCCATGAGAAGTTTTGCTGCTTCCTCAAGAGCCCATGAAATGCCTTCTGTTCCCTTCACATTGGCAATCTCATGGGGATCCCACAAGGCTGTGGTTGTTCCCAAGGGCAAAACGGCCTCTTGAAACCGAGACGGTGTGACCAAGCTGCTCTCAATATGAACATGGGCGTCAATAAAGCCTGGGACCAAAAAGCAACCTGAGCGATCGAGGTGGCACTCGGCCTCATAGGAAGAGCCTGTTCCCACCACAATGCCATCTGCAATAGCTACTGGCCCTTCACAAAAGTGCCCCGAAAACACATCGAGAAAGGGGGCTCCACTGATCACGATGTCGGCCTTGCGTCGAGACAGCGCGGCATCAATGCGGACTTTGAGGCGTTCAGGGTTTGCATCTGGAGATTTGAACTTCATGTTGATGGGCTCCTCGCAGCATTTTTGGGCTTAGCGGCACCGTGGAGATCTGCGAATCAGAAAAAGGCCTCCAGTAACGAAACAACATTGCGGCCAAGACTTGTGGACTCATACCCGCCTTCCTGCACAATCACGGTTGGGAGCTTGAGTGCTGCAAATTGCTCCCCAACAGAGAGAAAGTCGGGTGTTTCCAAGCAGAAGGCGCCGATAGGATCTGCAACGTAAGTGTCAAAACCAGCCGAAAGCACCAAAGCCTGTGCTTCGAAGCGCTGGAGCGCTGGAATGACCTCAGCAGAGAGCCGGTGGAGATATTCCTGGCCATCGGTTCCGCCCGGCAAAGGGATGTTGATGTTGAAACCCTTTCCCTTTCCAGACCCAGTTTCGTTGGCATAGCCCGTGAAGTGAGGATAATGCTCGTTGGGGTCGCCATGGAGGCTGATCACGAGCACGCTCGGGTCGCGATCAAAGATAACCTGGGTGCCATTGCCATGGTGAAAGTCGATGTCTACCAGTGCCACACGTGAGTGCGTTTGCCGTAGCACTTTTGCTGCAATGGCAGCATTGTTAAAGTAGCAGTATCCCCCAAACAGGTCCGTTGAAGCGTGGTGTCCAGGGGGGCGACTCAAGGCATAAGCATATTTTTGAGTTCCCGAAGCCACTAGCTTTGCCGCATCGAAGGCGCATGCTGCGCTCCAAGCTGCTGCGGCGAAGGTTGTTGCATTGAGCGGAGTTCCCGAGTCGAAACAAAAAGCTCCTGCATGGTGGATGTTCGAGCTGTCGAGGTTGGACTTGTCGCGGTGGTAGGGAAACACACTTGGGTAAAATGTCTTCCCCAAAGGAAGCGATGCAGCCGATTGAATGGCCTCTACCATCTTCTTGTTGTGAGTTTCCTTGATGAGGGCCAGTGGGAACTGCTCTGGGCTTCGGAGCTCGAAGCGGGGAGAGTGCGCTTCGAGCTCAGCCAAAATGCTCTCCACTCGGCATGTGGTTTCTGGGTGTGGGATTTTTTCACCGAAAGCCCACTCAAAAACAGGCTTATGGTGGAGCTGGTCTTCATGAAAAAAGACCGGCAGTTTCACAGGCGGCATGCAGGGGCCTCATAGTCTAGAGTCGGGTGCAACAGTGCCGCGTAAGTTTACAATTGGTAAACGTAAAGTTCAAAGCCCTCTTCATAGTAGGGCACCAAAGCGCCATTGTTCCAGGCCAACACGTCCTCTTTTTTGGAGGCGATCATTTTGAATCCCATTTTCAGATAGGCCTTGACTGACCAGCTTGCTTTCGGGTGGGCAATGAGAAACATTCCTTTGCGGTCGCTTTCTCGTGACTTTTTCTTGGCGAACTCAACAAGCTGGTGACCATAGCGTTTGCCCACATGGGCCACATCTAAGTAGATGTAGCCGAGGTAGGTGAAGCCGCCAACGTTTTGCAGAGAAATCGTACCCACCGGTGTGTCTCCGGCGCTTCCCAAATAAAACTCACGCTTCTTGAAGTTCTTTTCCATCCAATCATGGCCCACCTCGTGTTCGGCCATGTCTTTTTCGTCGATAATGGGGCGGTACCACTCTTTTGAAGAGCGAATGAAGCTGGCAACGGTCGGCATGTCATCCCAGTTTGCGCGGGCAATGCTCAGCTTTTCCGCGCTTGGTGGGTTCACAGAAAGGGATTGTCCCTCTTTTGCAGCGCCTGAAGGGTGGGGAACGTTGCGGGGAAGGGGCATGTGTTTTCCTCTCTTTTTTTGAGCAGATTGTGTGAAGCCCATTGGTCGGTGAAGCCACAACCAAGGCTCGTGCCTACCAAAAATCAAGTATTTATCAAACAATGTGAGACAATTGTGTCTCAAAACGGCTCTGATCTTGATCGCCAGGCTTGTATGGGTCAACATTGTCTCATATTTTTTGCATTTCGCTCGGAGCCAAGATCTTGGACTCCGCTCAGACTCATCGACCCCTCGATTGGAAGAAGACAGTGGAAACGAAGCTTTCAAAACTGCCCGTGAACATTTTCAAGCGATGTGTGCTTGACTCCAACGACGCCATCATGATCACCGACTGCAGCGGTATTTTGTGTTTTGTGAACAATTCTTGGAGCCGTATTTATGGCTACACATTCGATGAAGCCGTTGGTCAGTCTCCGCGGCTGCTCCACTCTGGAGAGCACGACAAAGCATTCTACGACAAAATGTGGGCTTCCATCCGCGATCCAAAGCGTGGCTATTGGAAAGGGGAGGTCTTGAACCGCTGCCGCAACGGCCGTTTGGTTCCGGTGATGCTGACCATCACGCCCTACAAGTCCGACTCGGGCGCCATCGAGGGCTACATGGGGCTAGCGGTGGACCTCACCGAGCAAAAGCGGCTTGAACGCCAGATGCTGCATCAAGACCGACTGGCCACTCTGGGAATCCTTGCCACGGGCTTGGCACACGAAGTGGGCAACCCGCTGGGGGTTATTCGAGGTCGAGCTGAGCTCATGCAGATGCGCCACGCCAATGTGCCGGCCTTTGTGAAGGAGCTCAATGTGATCGTGGGGCAGATCGACCGCATCTCGGGTGTGATTGAAACCATGTTGAAGTTTGGGCGGGCTGAGGCGGTTGGCCAACCCCAAACCATCGGAGTCGCGCGCTTGCTGGAAGAAATCGCGACTTTGCTCGAGCAGAAGTTGCAGCGTCGTGGCATTGCCTTTGAATTCAGCATCAACCCACAGAGCCTGGAGGTTCGCAGCCATCCTTCGGTTTTGCAGCAGGTGTTGCTCAACGTCATTCTCAACGCCATGCAGGCGATTGAAGGCAGACAACGTGAGGAACACGCCGAGAAGGGTGAAGAAAGGCAACACCGCATTCTTGTGGTCGCGAGGCAAACGGGAACAGACAAGGAAGCGTGCTTCGAGATCGCCGATTCAGGGGGTGGTGTTCCGGAACCGCTCTGCGAGCGTGTTTTTGAACCGTTTTTCACCACTAAGGTGGGAGAAGGAACAGGGCTAGGTCTTTCCATTGTTGAGAAATTGCTGGGCAGTATTGGCGGAAGAGTGGAGTGTCTGCCCCTTGATCCGGAAACGGGAGGGGCACGCTTCACTTTGTGCATTCCTCAAGCAGGCGAGAGCTAGGGACTGCCGCGGTCAGTCTCCAGCTCTCAGGAGTCGCTCGAACTTTCTCCCTGCCCGTCATGCCCCCTGCGGTAGAGCGTGCGGCGGCTGATGCCTAAGATGCGCGCAGCCTCCTCCTTCTTTCCACTGGTGCGTTTGAGCACATAGTCAATATAAAGGGATGTGAGCTGTTTGAGAGGCATGAGCTGACCAAAAGCCAGCTCCACATCAAAGTCCTTTTGCGGAGCGTCTTCGAAATCAAGCAGGTCTTCTGGCTGGATTTGTTCGCCTTGGGCGAGCACCAGAGCTCGTTCAATGGTGTTTTCGAGTTGGCGCACGTTGCCCGGCCACGAGTAACTCATCAGCCGCTTGAGCGCGGCCGGGGAAAGCCGCTTCTTCGGAATGCCGTGGTTGGCAGCGATGCGACTGATGAAAGACGCGGTGAGAATTTGAATGTCATCAAGGCGATCGCGCAGTGGAGGAAGGTTCACAGGAATCACATTGAGCCTGTAAAAGAGATCTTCTCGAAACCACCCTTCCACAATTCCCTGAGAGAGATCTTTATGGGTTGCTGCAACAATGCGCACATCAACCTTTTCAGCGATGTTGCTGCCCACGGGCCGGATCTCTTTGTCTTGGAGAAAGCGCAGCAGCTTGGCTTGCAGCGGTAGGCTGAGGTCGCCAATTTCGTCGAGAAAGAAAGTGCCTTTGTCGGCGTCGGCCAGCAGACCTTTTTTGGACTGATTGGCTCCCGTGAAGGCTCCCTTGCTGAAACCAAAGAGCTCGCTTTCCAGCAGCGTTTCCGGAATGGCTGAACAATTGATAGCCTGGAAGCGCTGCTCTTTGCGCGGGCTAAGGTTGTGAATAGCACGCGCCACAAGCTCTTTACCGGTGCCGCTTTCGCCTGTGATGAGCACGTGTGCCGATGTGGGTGCCACTCTTCCGAGTAAGGCAAACAGCGACTTCATGGACCGACTCTTGCCAATGATCCCGGCCACGCTCCAGTCTTGCTGGACCTGTGCTCTGAGGGTTTGATTTTCTGCTTGGAGGTTGCGCACATCTCTTGCTCGCGAAAAACAAACTGCGAGCTCCTTGAGCTGGAAGGGTTTTGTCACATAGTCGAAGGCCCCTTCCCTCATGGCTTCGATAGCGGTCTCAATGGAGCCAAAGGCTGTTGCGAGGATGATGGGAATGTCGCGGCGCACCTGCTGAAACTGCTTGATGAATCCGATGCCAGTGAGTTCGGGCATGCGCATGTCGGTGATCACAAAGCTGAGTTGAGCAAAGTATTCCTCCGGCTTTTGCCTGAGCCACTCGAGTGCGTGAGAGGCCCTGGAAAAGGAGTCGACCTCATAGCCCTGGGAAGAAACAAATTCTTGAACCAGAGAAAGCATTTCGGCGTCATCGTCGATGACCACAACTCTGTTCTTCATTTGAATCATCTCTCCCTCCATGAGGCCTCTTGCTTCGAGTCTGTTGGTTGTGAGGGAAGCTCCCTCTGCTTCCCCCAGCTCTGTGAGTGGGGGAGGGGTAGGACAGTTTGGCAGTGATTTGACAATTTGTCCCACTTCAGCGTCTGTCAATGGCATGGCAAACCTCCACTTTGTAGAGAATGATAGGTCCAACCCCAAAGGCCTACGGCCAGCAACACAGCCACCACCCTGCGGACCTGTGGCCCAATGGGAATGCGCCGCACCACTCCGGCAAGTGCTATGTGGCCACCAAACAGCGCAGGAGTTGTGCCCAACGCAAAGGCAGCCATGCCGAGGCCAGAGCCGAGGCTGTCTCCCAAAAGTGCGGCTTCTGCAAAAGCGAGCCACAAGAAACCACAGGGCAGGAGCGGCATTGCCAGCCCCACAACCAAGCTGCCCACCGAGGTGCCTTGAAGGCGACGCCATTCAAGTCTAAGTCGTGTGAGCAGCGGGTTTGGTGCCCGCAAGGCAGATGAACGCGACTTTCTCAGCCGAGGCCAGAAGATGGCGAGCAATGTGACGAACGCCATGGCAGCCAGAAAAACCGCACCTGGTACACCGTTTGCAGAGCGAAAGAGCGCCTGACCAAAAGCACCCACGATCAAACCCGCGAGGAAGTAGGAAGCCAACCGCATGCACACAAGCAACGACAAGCGTTTTTTGGAAGCCCCACATGTTGCACAACTCAGTGGCGAGCACATTCCTGCACAGTGGAGGGATCCCACAAGACCAAAGAGAAAGAGCGCACCAATGGCCGCCCACCAAGACTCGGAGAGCATATCACAACTCTCCTTTCCGAAAGCGAGTGTTTGTCGTCACTGCGGTCAGTCGACTCGGGGTCGGGCGAGTGTTGTCAATTCTTCTGGAGAGGTGTTTTGTTGCAGCGGCTGCCGCAGTGTTTTTGATCTGTTGCATTCTGAAGACCTCGATTCCTACTATGCGATGATGAGCACCCTCGGCAATCGCCCTCTTTCAGCCGATCAGCCCTCACAAGACTTCACCGATGCGCCAGATGATGTCTTGGCGCAGCTCTTTTCGGAGGGCACTGCCGCGGGGGCTGCCGGGCGCTATGCATGTTTTGTGCCAAGCATTCACTGCGCGGCATGTTCCTGGCTCATCACCACAGCGCTGGAGCGTGTGGAGGGAGTGAGCGGGGTTGCTGTAGACCTCACAAAGAGAGAAGTGGGCTTTTCTGTGGAAACCGCAGAAGGCTCGTTTGGAGAGGGCACTCCTTCTCAAATTGCTCTCACCCAGCTCAGAGCCGCTTTGGCAAGATTGGGACAAATTGGCTACGCTGCTTTGCCCAGGCAGCTGAATGCGCGAACCGAAGCCGTGGGCGCG
>JANQPW010000006.1 GCA_028285285.1 Silvanigrellales bacterium | reverse complement strand
GGATAAGGCGCCGGTAAGATGTCAAACTGTGTGGCGATCTTGTAGATTGCAATTTTAAGTTCGAACAGAGACAAGCCCCAACCGAGACAACTTTCGATGCCGCCACAAAAAGGTTGAAACTCACTGCTTGAGTACTCTCGCTCTAAGAATCGTTCCGGGTGAAATTCGAAAGGCTTTGGATAGACTTCGGCATGAGTGTGTGTGAGGTAGATGGCGTTGCTTAAGATCACTCCCTCAGAGACACCCTTGCCGCGGAGTTGAAGTGGTTTGGTCAGTCTGCGTGGAGCCCCAAGGGGAACTGCCGGATATCGTCGCAGCACCTCTTTTACGAAAGCATCAATTTCTTCGTCTTGGCACATGCGATCCGCTGACCACCGACTTGCTTCGTTTCTGAGTCTTGCTGTTAGCTTTTTTCCATAGGAGCTGTGTTCTAACTGATAGATCGCCCAAGCAAGCGTTGAAGCAGTTGTTTCGTGTCCCGCAAAGGTCAGGGTGTAGAAGTGCTCGGCTACCTCTTCGTGACTAATGAGACTCTTTTCTTCGTCTTTCATAGAGAGAAGAGCACCCAGGATATCAACTCTGCCTTTCTCTTCACTCGTTGAGTCTGCCTTTTCACCCAATCGACCTTGAATGATCTTCTGAATTTCAGAAAAGAGATCTTGACGGATGCGCTCAAACTGAGAATAGGGAGATTTTGCAAGCCACTTCATTCGAAAAAAGGGAAGAGAGACTGGCAGCAAAACAACTGGCGAGCCGCAACGATTCAAAAAGAGTTTCATTTGTTTCATTAGAGGTTGAAGATCTTCAATAGACTCTCGTTCACAAATGAGAGTACAGATCACCTCAAGGGTGAGATCCTGTGTGAGTTGGCCTGTGTAGACTGTTTGATTTTCCTCTAGTCTATCGAGTGCACTTTGAATGAGAGTGGCGAGCGACTCTTGGATTCGACTCAAGCGACTCAACTGAAAATGAGGCATCATTTGGCGCTTACGTTGTGAGTGAGGTTCTGGAGCCATTGCCATGATCGACTTTTCTCCAAAAAGCACTTTGAGTGGTTTTGCTGTGCTCTCATTCTCATATTCACCAAGGAGCCGCTTCCGTTGTTCACGCGAAAAGTTCGATGATGGATACCAAGAAAAGAAAAGTCTGCTTTTTCACAATCACTCCTTTGAGCTTTCTCGACTTCTCAGACAATCAATTTTAACATGTCTGTTACTTGTTTGTTCACAGACAGAAATAAGGTTCCGTTCGTGATGATCGCGCTTCGATATACCCTATCACTCTCGATTGTTGCTCTTTGTGCTAGCAATTTGGCTTGCAAGCTTTTCACTCAGAGTTCATCATCCTCGACAACTAAGGATGCGCTTAGGCACGCACAAGAGATGAATGCCCTTGACTTCAACTTCCTTTTTCCTCTCCCCAAAGACAAAAGGTCATTGAAGCTGCTACCAAACCTGCTCCACTGCTCTTCAAAAATCAAAATTGGAGGATTTTCCACCCGCTGCCCTCGTTTCTCTAACTTCTTCAAAATATACTCAGACAGTCTCTATTCTCACCTCGTTTCAAGATGGGTGGATGGTCGAAAATGGATGCCCTATTATCAAAGAACGGGAGCAATCTACGCACTGAATTCAGATCCAAGGGCCTGGAGACTTGTCTCATTAAGTTTTGTGCCCAACAAAGGCGATTCAGCCCAGCTCCGACTGGTCTTCCAGCCCCTCTTTGAAGTTTCAAGAGCAAATGCCCACTTTTCGAAACGTTTGAAAATTGCAAAGGCTGGGCTTGACCCTGGGATGAGAGTTTTTTCAGCACGTGATGGAACTGTCGTCACACCCATGGACATTGCCTTTGGTGGAATTCGAAGCTTTGGTATTGAGCCTTTGCCCTCGCTGAGTCCTTACTTGAGCCGAGTGATGCAGACTCCACCAACTCGCCAGAGTATCGTTGCCGAAGACCAATCAGTTCATCTCGTGTTCACTCTTCGAGATGAATGGCTGAAAAGGACAGCATCCGTGCTATACTCACTCTTCATCCAATCACAGAGTATTTCAATCGACACAAAATTGGGCTGGGTTCATCCACTCTTCCACAAGGAGCAGGTTGATGCGAAGAGCCTGAGTTCTGAGCAGTCCGACGCAACTGATGGAATTCGCTCCCTCATTAAAAGATTACTCAACTCCTTCCCCCTGAAACACACGGAGCTTCTGCTCATGACGACCGCACTCACTGGAGCGGGGCAATCTTGGTCATTCTCGAAGTACACGCCTCAAGAGCGCGAGAAAGGATCTTTTGTTTGGAGTGCGGTCGATGTTTCAACATATGACACCTAGGAAGCCCTCCCCACTCAAGATGAACTGAACAAGACCTATTTCACTCCAAGAGCTCTTCCCGCAACACCTTTGCAAGAAGAAACGTTTTCCCTCAAACAACATCTTGTGATCGTAGGTGGACACCTAGCCTGGGAGACCTCGCACAGGGAACTGCTCCAAAAGAGATCGCTCCTTTCCCTCCTTCAGAAGCCGTTTCGTCATGCAAGACCAGGAGGTTCTCGAGAAGAGGTGGATCACTTACCCGTAAAGTGGAGCGAGGAAGAGCTGAAAGACTTTGTGAGGCTCTCAGCAGCACAAACGAGCCTTGAAACTGCGGTTGGAGCAAAGCACTGTGTTTCGTGTCATGGATTGAATTCATTCTTGTTCGCCGACACTGAGCTTGAAAAACGCATGGCATGCCTTCTGAGCCCGCATGTGCAGGAAGAAGGGGCTGAAAGCTGGACTAAAACGGCAGAGTTGTGCAACGCGAATGCGGATCAAAGTCCGAACTGGATCTGGAGCAAATTTCCGGCAGAAAGCCTCCTGTCTCAAAAGAAACTCATGAGGTCGGGAACGTTTGCAAGGGAGTTCCTGAGTGTTGATCAGTTTAACCTCAGGCAGTTCGGCTACTACCTCACAGAACCGACCATCAGTGCCGTCAAGCAAATCAGATCACATGCGCACGTTGAGCAAACCCGAAAACTGATGGAATCCCTTCTGAACACCGAGATAGACCGCTAGGGCTTTGCACCCTCAAACCCAGTATGCCCATCATCCATATCAAGAGATTCTGAGATTAGTCCTCGGCGGTCGCGCGAACACAAAAGTTCTCCACCACATCCTTTTCCCGGGCCAATGGCTTGACAATGAACCGGTACTTTTCTGTGAACCATGACTTCACTTTTGTGGTGCGGCCGTTAAAAAACGAGGCAATATCGTCTTCAATGGTTGGGATCACAAGCTCCCCATCAACAATCTTGACGTTGCCACAAAGCCCCCAGCGACGAAACCAAATCTCGTTTGCAGAAACTTCCTCGACGGATTCAAGGGCGTCAAGCATCCCTTGTCGTGAGTATTTGTTGAAAACCACGATGCCTCGCGCCCCCATCAAAACCGCTTCGAGTTCTTGTTTTTCCAAGGAGTGGTTCACCACGAGTGATTCTGGCGCATTCTTTCGCTCAAGAACGGACATCAGGTCATCGGATTCAAAAACGGGATCAACGAAAACCCTTGGTGATTTTTGAATCATCCAACTCTTAGCCTCAGGATCCAAACTGAGGGTCGCAGCAATCGCCCCGACACTCGTAGGTGCAACAGACAGAGAAACCAGGTCGAGGTCGATCAGCGTTTGAAACTCTTCAACTGACAATGGCTTCTGCCGAACAATCGCAAGTGTTCTCAATGCAGGGAGCTGCTGAACCAAAATCGAGAGATTGTGAATCTGATCCCCTGTGAAATGAAAATCTTCCAACGAATCAGAATGAAGCGAATTTAGAGTTTCTTGTGAGATCGAATCCACATAGAGTGTGGACAATTGAGGAAGCGCATTGAATGGTGAAAAGTCAAGGTTTTCTAAGGAGTCGTCTGCTTGAAGGCTCAATTTGACCACATTCAAGGCATCAGAAAAGCTCCGAAAACCATCGAGTGTCTGAATCTCATTGCTGTCCAAATCAATAAAGTTGAGATTTGGGAGGCATCGCCCAATCTGATGGAGGGCATGCCCTTTGATCTTGTCTTCCTTGGAACAGGTGTCTCTGTTCAAATAAAGTTTTTTGACATGTTCCAATTCCAACCCACAAAGGTATCGAAGTTCTTTTTCTGGAAAGCAAGGAGTGAGACTGGAATAGGAATCGAGAGAAAGCGTTTTCAACGGCCTTCCATTCTCATCCACGGGCAGTCCATTTTTGATGTTTCCACCAATGGTATCAAGATACCATGCCTCCGCATCATCCCTCGTGATATCAGCCTCTTCCGTGTGAGCAAAGGCTTGAACACTGCCAAAATAAACCAAAAAAGCAAGAGTGTGTCTCATCCACTTCATAACGTCTCCAACTTTAACCAATCAGCACTGGAAATAGAACCGCACGCAGTGTTTGTCCACCGGTATTCTCAGATGAACAGTCGAGCTCATGTACTCAATTCTTTTGAGTTTTGATAAATTTGAAATAATGGCAGATGCCTCATTTCAGGTATGCTTCAAACTCTCTCACGCGTCCCACACCAGATTTATATCCCTTATAAGCAGAACTCCCCATTCATTGGCATGCAGCTTGCCTCTCTTTTCTTGGAGTGATCCCCGCAATCTTCGGCGGTTCGACGCAGGTCCAATCAATTAAGGGAGTGATCCTATGCTTTTCAGGCCAAATTCTTCCATCATCCTCGTGGGCATTCTCGGGATGAGCCTCGTCAGTTGTGGTTCACAGAATCAACAGTCTGTCTCAGGAGTTTCCGATCAAACGGAAGGAGATGCTGGAAACACTGACTCTGCAGAAGAAACAATAGGCACAGATCTTGATACCGACAACGCAGAAGCTGAAGTGCTTCCCACAATTGAAGAAACTCAAACTGCATTTTTCAACTTCACACTGAGTGAAGTCAAAGATGGAGAACACACCATTGACTTGCTTGCGGAACGCGAATGCACAGTTCTTTCAGCAGAAGGAGTGGAGCATGAGGTGGGTGCTTTGGTGAGCTATCCGAAGCTCGATAGAGACACAACAATCACACTGAGCCAGCTGCTTCAAGATGAACCCCACAACCTGTTGGGGCGAAGGGACTCTGGCCTGAGCCTCGACGAAACCGTCAGTTGGTATTACTCCTCATTTGGGCAAGACAGAAACAATGAATCCCGGTTTTGGACCTTTGGGAGGAGTTTCTACCTGTCGTATAAGCCCGCCAGCTTGGACATTGAGTTCATCAGTGATTCTGAAGTGCAAATGCACTACCAACTGAGAAAGAATCCTGAAATTTCGGAAGTTGAGAAAGAATACACGCTGAGCTGCTCACTCATAGAAGAGAGTTTGGAACAAGAATCGGAAGAACAAGGCGCTCGCTAAGGGTGCTAGGCGAGACGGTTTGTCGAAGCCTTGGGTTGAGAGATTTGTTCATCGAAACTCAGCCGAAGCGCTTAAGCTAAGGCTCAAAAATTGCTTTAAAAAGGCTTCAGATAGTGAGCCTGCTGCGTTGAGGTTGACAGTTCTCAAATCTGTCGCATCTTTCCTGTCATGTGGAGTTAAGACGTCCGACTTGAAAGAGGTGACCCATGGTTCAGCAATTCCTTTCGAATGCCACACACAAAGTGAACGAAGTTTTTCAGGCAGCCATTGCCGAGGCCATCAACTTTCAAGTGCGTGCCCTTGCACCCGAGTTTGTGCTTCTGGGCCTTATCGATCAGCAAGACAGTGTTCTTTTAAAAGTGGTCGAAAAAATGGGCCTCGATCCGTCCAAGGTGAGGAACGAACTTACAGGCAAACTCTTTGATGAGATCAAAAGACACCAAGCCGAGAGCGATTCTGACGTGGTCAGTCTCAGCAAGGGTGGTGAAGGAAAGAAACAAGGGCTCTACGGCACGTCGGAAATTGTGAGCCTGCTGGAAAAGGCCGATGCCGAAAAGCAGTCTCTTGGCGATGCTTTCATCAGCACGGGAACATTGTTGTTGGCTTTCTTTGATTCCCGACAAAAAACCATTGCACCCTTTCTGAGTGAGGCGGGCTTGAAGCTTGCTGAAGCGAGGCAAGCCCTTGTGAGCTTGCGAGGCAGCCACAAAGTGATGAGCCGCAGTGATGAGTTGAAGCAAAGCGTTCTTGCCCAATTCACAAAAGATCTCACCGAGGAAGCTCGGCGTGGCCAGCTCGACCCGGTGGCCCAGCGAGATCCCGAAATAGAGCGGGTGATCCAAATTCTTTCCCGACGAAAGAAAAACAACCCGGTGCTCATCGGAGAACCTGGGGTGGGCAAGACCGTGATCATTGAAGGGCTTGTTCAGCGCATTGTTGATGGAGAAATTCCCGACCATCTAGTGGGAAAGAGGGTGCTGTCGCTTGAAATGGGTGAACTAGTGGCCGGGGCGAAAATGCACGGCGAGTTTGAAGAAAGGCTCAAGGCCATCAAAGAAGAAGTGCTCGCCCTTGAGGGCGAAGTCATTCTCTTCATAGACGAAATTCACACGGTGGTGGGTGCGGGCCGCACTCAAGGTGCCCTCGACGCCGCAAACATTTTGAAAAGCGCTCTCGCGCGCGGCGAACTCCAATGTGTGGGTGCCACCACTTTCAAAGAATACAAGATGCACATTGAATCTGATCGGGCCCTCGAAAGACGTTTTCAGCCGGTTCGTGTGGAAGAGCCCGAGGTGGGTGCAGCCAAAGAAATGCTTGCAGCGATTGCCCCACGCTATGAAAAGCATCACCACATCAGGTTTTCCAAGGAAAGCCTTGATGCGGCCGTAGACTTGAGCAAGCGCTACATCTTTTCCCGAAGTTTGCCCGACAAAGCCATCGATCTCATCGACGAAGCAGGAGCCCTGAAGCGCATTGACGTGGTGAGCCTACCGCCGGACATTCGAAAACTCGAAAAGCTACGACAAACTAAAGATCAAGAGCGCAGCGATCACTTCCAAAGGAGGGAATTCGAGCAGGTCGCCACCAAACAAATGGAGCTTTCTAAACTTGAGGAAGAGATCTCGCAAAAAAGAAACGAGTGGGAAAAAAGCATTCAGCCGAGCCATCGGGTGGTCTCCGCCGATGACATCGCTCAGCTTGTGGCCAAGAGCACGGGAATTCCGGTTCAACGCCTTACCACAAAAGATCTGTTGAAGCTCAAAGAGATAGAAAGTTCGCTTGCCAGACGTGTAGTAGGGCAAACTCAGGCTTTGAAAGCGGTGTCAAATGCACTGCGCCGAAACAGCATGGGGCTAAGGCGACGCAGCTCCCCTATTGGGTCGTTTCTTTTTCTCGGTCCAACCGGGGTTGGGAAAACTGAGCTTGCTAAGGCCATCGCCGAGTTTGTGCTAGATTCTGAATCGGCATTGATCCGTTTTGACATGTCCGAGTTTATGGAACGTCATGAGACGTCAAAACTCATTGGCAGCCCACCTGGTTACGTGGGCTATGGCGAGGGTGGTCAACTCACTGAAAAGGTTCGCAGGCAGCCCTATTCTGTGCTTCTTTTTGATGAGGTGGAAAAGGCTCACCCCGATGTGTTCAACATGTTCCTTCAGATTCTTGATGACGGGCATGTGACCGACGCTGAAGGGCGCAAAATTAACTTTGAAAACACGATCATCATTTTCACAAGTAACTTGGGAAGCGAACACATCAGCCAAGGGAAAAGGCAGCTCGGCCTATCTACTGGACCGGCAGAGCTTGCCCAGGGCGAAGTGGAAGATCTTGTGAAGGGAGAGTTGAAAAACTTCTTTAGGCCTGAGTTTCTGAACCGTCTCGATGGAGCTGTGGTCTTTCACAAACTTGAAAAAAGCCAGTTGCGGGCCATTCTTGATCTCCAGATTCATGCATTGCAAGAAAGACTGCAAGAATCGAACATCAGCCTTGAATTCGGAGAAGACGCTAGAAACCGCCTTGTGGAAATGAGCCACGACTCGGTTTACGGGGCACGCCCTCTCAAACGAGCACTAGATACCTATGTGGAAAACCAAATCGCTGAAGCCATGATTGAAAGCGGCCTTGAGACCCTTGAGGGGGCTATGGGAGGCATTCGACTAAGGGTTGAGCGAGATGGCTCGAATGACGGGCTGCGGGTGCAGGTTGCCAAGAGCCCGCTTGAAAATCGGCCGAACGATGACGGAGTCCAATTGAGCGGCTAATGGGTTGTTTCACACCCACAGAGTTCCCTTCAGCACTTCATTTGCTGGTGGCCGCACAAACGCTGCAACAATGAGGTCTGCTTTTCCTACCTGCAGATCTGGTTTAGGATCGGGCATTTCAAATTCATAAGGGACACTTCGAACAAGGCGGCTCGTAGCAGAAGACATTGGAGGTGTGAGTGAAAATAGTTTTAAATGGTGAAGATATTGACTATCAAGGTGATCCAGACATGCCTATTTTGTGGTTTGTAAGAGACACCCAAAAACTTAAAGGAACCAAATTTGGTTGTGGACGTGCGCTTTGTGGCGCTTGTACCGTTCACCTTGATGGTCAAGCCATCCGTTCTTGCATCACACCGATTTCCGCTGCGGAAAACAAGAAGATCACGACGATTGAGGGATTGTCATCAAATGGCACTCACCCCGTCCAACAGGCATGGAAAGAGCATGGGGTTCCGCAGTGTGGCTACTGCCAGAGCGGCCAAATGATGCAAGCAGCAGCGTTTCTTGCGGAAAATAAGAACCCTAGCGCGTCAGAATTGAGTCAGGCCATGGCCGGAAATATATGTCGCTGCGGCACTTATTTGCGTATCAAGAAGGCCGTTCAAAGCGCAGCGAAAATGTTGGCAAAGGAGGGTCGGTGATGCAGCTCGAAGCAAAATCGAGACGCGAATTTCTTGAAAAGTCAACAAGAGTGGCCAGTCTTTTTATTTCTGTTCCACTTGTTTCCTCAAAGTCGAACTCGCAGTTGCCTTGGATCGTGCAGACGGCGCAGGCAAGCGATCATCTTTCAGAGTCAAAAAAAGATCTCAGCCTCTCTCCGAGTCTGTTTGTGGGCTTAAAGGAAAGTGGAGCAGTGGTGATCACCTGCCATCGATCAGAAATGGGGCAACACATTCGAACCAGTGTTGCACAGATCATTGCCGACGAAATGGAAGCTGACTGGAAAATGGTTCAGGTTGAGCAGGCATTAGGTGATCCAAAATATGGAAGCCAGAACACCGACGGTTCCCGCAGTATCAGACGCAATTTCACACGTCTCAGACAAGCAGGCGCCTTGATGCGCAGCCTTTTGACTCATGCAGCAGCAAAAGAATGGAACGTTCCAGCGAGCGAGTGTTTTGCGAATGCTCACCACGTTGAGCACAAAAAGAGTAAAAGGCGCACCACCTACGGTAGGCTGGCTCAGGCGGCTTCAAAGCTACCAGTTCCAAAGCTAGAGTCTCTGAAGCTTAAAACGCCCAGTGAATGGAAGTTCATTGGCAAGGAGGTTAAGAGCCTTGATTTTGATGCCATGCTCACTGGCAAGGCAAGCTATGGTTATGATTTTGAGCTTCCAGATTTGCACGTGGCCGTTGTTGAGCGTCCGCCCGTATTGTTTGGCACGGTTCAAACACTGGATGACGCAGAGAGCAAAAAAGTTGAAGGTGTCGTGAGTGTGGTTCAGCTTCCCGCTCTGAAGCCACCTGCTGGATTTAGTGCCTTGGGTGGAGTTGCGGTTATTGCAAAAAACACGTGGGCGGCACTTCAGGGAAGAAAACTTCTGAAGACGACATGGAACCATGGCTCAAACAAAAGCTATCAGTCAGCCTCGTTTACTCAGAACCTCTTGAAGGTGGCTCGTACGCCTGGTGTCGTGGTGCGCTCTCGGGGAGAGCTGTCAAAGGCTCTGCAAGCTTCAAATAAGCAACAAACGATTGCTGCTGAATACACGGTTCCTCACCTGTCACAGGCTCCCATGGAGCCACCGGCTGCAACGGCACGGGTTCGCAAAGATCGAGCCGAGATTTGGGCCTCGACTCAAAATCCGCAAAGCACCCGCACGCAAGTTGCAAAAGCACTTGGTCTCAAAGAAGAGAATGTTAAAGTCAACGTTACTTTTCTGGGCGGTGGATTTGGAAGAAAATCAAAACCAGACTTCTCGGTTGAAGCAGCTCTCTTGTCAAAGAAGCTTGGAAAACCAGTCAAGGTTCTTTGGACAAGAGAAGACGATATTAAGAATGGCTACTACCACAGTGTCAGCGCGCAACGGATTGAGGCAACATTCGATCCTCAAAACAAAGGGAAAGTGACAACATGGCTGCACCGAACCGTGTTTCCTCCCATCGCTTCAACTTTTGACTCAAGCCAAGAGCAGCCAAGTGACGGAGAGCTGGGCTTGGGATTTGTTGACAACCCATTTGATGTTCCTCACATGCAGCTTGAAAAGGGCCCAGCAAAGGGGCATGTGCGAATTGGCTGGCTTCGTTCCGTTGCGAATATCTATCACGCCTTTGCAGCGCAATCATTTGCCCATGAACTTGCCGTTGCATCAAAGCAAGCTCCGAAAGATTATTTGCTCGCGCTCAACGGACCCAAGCGAACTCTCAATCTTGATAAGGAAGGCGCAAAGTATGAAAACTATGGGGATTCTCTAGACACGTATCCCATTGATACGGGTCGACTGAGCCATGTGGTGGAGAGAGTTGCAAAAATGGCAGGTTGGGACTCTCGCAAAAAAGAAGGACGTTCTCTGGGTATTGCCGTTCACCGTTCGTTTCTTAGCTATGTTGCCACTGTGGTTGAAGTGAAAGTCGCCAAAGAAGGTGCCTGGACCCTTCCAAACGTTTATGTGGCCATTGATGCGGGAACAGTCGTAAATACCGATCAAGTGAAGGGCCAGTGTGAAGGAGGGAGCATCTACGCTCTCAGCTGTGCCATTGGGAAGATTACGGCAAAAGATGGAGTGATTGAGCAAAGCAACTTTGATGATTACCTGGTAGCACGAATGCCACAGGCCCCAGAAAACATTGAAGTTGAGATTGTTGAAAGTGCCGAACCCCCTGCAGGTGTCGGTGAACCGCAAACGCCACCGTTTATTCCTGCTCTTTGCAATGCCCTGTTTGAAGCGACTGGAAAAAGGATCCGAGATTTGCCTGTTCCTCAACGCGTCACCTAAAAGATTTCTCTTGAGGACAGATGTTATGGAGAGTCACGCAACGAAGAAAGACACTCGTCAAAGCGAGTTATTTGCAATTTACCTGGTCAACTTTATCGGTGCATTGGGTTTGAGTCTTGTGCTGCCATTCCTCGTTTTTCTTGTCAGTGATTTCGGAGGGAACTCTCTCATCTACGGCTTGGTGGGTGCGAGTTTTTCTTTTTTTCAACTCATCGGTGCTCCTTTACTGGGTAGGTACTCTGATCGGGTAGGTCGTAGGAAGGCTCTCCTCATTAGCCAAGCTGGAACCTTTGTGGCTTGGTGCATCCTGTTTCTATCTTTACTTTTGCCGAGAACAACTCTCTTTTCTGTCGAATCGGAAGTTGTCGGTGCATTCACAGTGTCTCTTCCTCTCTTGATTCTTCTTGCCTCACGTTCACTGGATGGCTTGACCGGTGGGAACATTTCAGTTGCCAATGCCTATTTGGTTGATGTTTCAACAGAAGACAATCAGGCGAGGAATTTCGGTCGAATGGCCTCTGCGAGCAACTTGGGATTTATTCTTGGGCCGATGATTGGCGGAGTTCTTGGTGCGACAGTTTATAGGGAGCAGCTGCCTGTTTTGTTTGCTGCGGCGGTTGCACTTTTCGGGCTTGGACTCATTTACTGGTCTTTGCCAGAAAAGAAACCCGTCGTGATTGAGGAACCTCCCTGCAAAAACATGAACCGGCGGCTCCTGGGGAAGGAATGCAAAGACTCATTCGATACCGCTGTTGACTCGGCGAGCTTGAGATCAACAGTTCAAGTTCCTGGCGTCCCTTCTATGCTTCTCCTCTATTTTTTGATCTTCTTGGCATTTAACCTTTTTTACACTGCGTTTCCATTTCATGCCGCACAGTTCTTTGAGTGGACCCCAACGGAGCTTGGCTTCTTCTTTGCATTTCTCAGTGGTGTCATGATTTTTGTTCAGGGGCCTGTTCTCAAATGGGCCACCAGCTCGTATGCAGAGCCTCGCTTAGCCCTTTTTGGTTGCTTGGTCCTGGTGTTGAGCTTTTTCTTCTTCTCTCTTGAGACAACCCATCTGGCCTATTTTGCGGCTGTTTTTTTTGCTCTTGGCAACGGATTGATGTGGCCCTCATTCATGGCGATTCTTGGAGGGCTCGGAACCAAAGCTCAACAAGGTTCAATTCAGGGAATCGCAGCCAGTGCTGGAAGCTTTGCAAGTATTCTTGGTCTCCTGGCTGGAGGAATCTTGTATCAGAGTCTGGGTGCTGAGACGTTCGCTCTAGGTGCGACTCTTTTTCTTTTGGCGGGGATTGCGATGTTCTTTGTCTTCAGGCGATGCGCTGAAAGCCGAGCCTAATTTCCAACTCTCATTCATCATTTCAAAGCTTTCAAATAGCGTTTTGTATTCTTCAAAAGTTTTGAACGTCACCGACGAGTTCAATCTGATCAATTTGCTGTTTTGATGTTTTCAAAATCAAATTTTCGCACCACATTGTCATAAGACTCCAGGTTGATGCGTGCCTCGTCGATTGCTTCGACAAACTGCTCTTGGGTGGAGATCTCCAGCCATTCCTGTGACTGCAGTTTGTTGGAAAACTCACGGCTTGTGAATGCTTCGATTCCCAGGGTTTGAATGAAGATCTTTTGGCCATTCACTCCCAAAGTGGAACGCAGCTTCTCTTCGTTTTGAATGATGACAAAGCCAATGAGCAAGGCATATTCATTCATGACCACCTCTGCATATCTCTGCATCTTCTGGCCAATTCTTTCCTCATACTCGTATGTGGACACGTGGTGGACCTGATTCAGGCCTCCAATGAACGTGTGGCCTTTGGGGCTCCGCACCATCCGAATGACTTCCGCATCTTGATTGGGCTCGTGATTTGCAAAAAATCGAACAGGTTCTTTGCTGTGCTTGGTGGCCTTTTCAAAAAGCTCCCCCCTGCTTTTGAGTGCGTCAAAGTAGATAAGGACTTTCTGATACTTTTCACTGAGGTTTTGGGCTCTCCGCATCCAATGGATTCCCTCATCAACTTCTTTGTCTTTCTCGAGGGATTTCTCAATGTGAACTCTTGCAAACTCTTCACTGACTTCACTTGTGGTCACCCAACGATTGATTTCGTTGAAGATTGCTTGATTTCGCTTGAGAATGGCAGTGATTGAAGGAAACACCCGAAACCATGCCCGAACGCCTGGAACGTGATTTGACTGGGATGATTTTGGAATCTCCAAAGCCTGCGACTCATTGAGAGTTCTGCTTTGGCAGGCGAAGGTCAGAAGTGACAAAAGGGTGAGGAGGGTTCCGCTGCATTTTTGATGGAACTTCATGGTGGATTGAACCTTTCGTACTGACGCAAAGCTGTGGGAGTGAACGTTGATTGTGTGAGAGTTTAACGCCTGTTTGTCATAGAAATCAAATTGCCACTGATTGTGTCATCCGTTCCAAATCCTCTTCCAGGTCAAAGAAATACGTTTTTTTAAAGGAGAGCGCAACGATCTGCTCCTTGTCTTAACGGTCACAAAGTCAGCGCAAAAAAATATGCGGGGATTTTCTCTGAAAACTTCGTGAAATGTGAATACAAATCTACCCTCAATTAAAGTAGCAACCGTCACTTTCCGAGAAAAAATGAAGACCTTACAATAGTGGAAGGAGTCTCTTTATGAAAAAACTCATTCGTGCCGCAATCGTTTCATTTTCTTTGCTTGTTTCTCATGTTTCTTATGCTGCAAATGTTTGGGTCAACAACCTTAAAGTCACACAAGTTGAAGCGTCTCCTGGTGGTAGCTTTCTGTTAACCTTCGACAAAAACCTTCCCAGCCAATGCACATCGGCCGGGTTGACACGAACCTACTTTCAACGAGGGCAAAACAGTGTGACCTCAGAAGGTTTGCAAAGCTTAGAGAGAGCCGCCCTCGTAGCAAAACTCACAGGGGCTTTGGTGAACATCTACATCAACACATCGACAGGGGCTTGTTACGGAAACCGGATCCTTCTCAAGTAGTCGTCAAACCACTTTAATAGAGAATCTGGTTTACAAGAAGGAACTCAAAATGTTCAAGCGAAAACCTTTGCGTTTGAATGCGATGGGGCGTTGGCCGTTCCACCTCCGTATTCAATCTTTCAACCAAATCATCAGTGTCTTCGTGGCACTGGTGTCCGTTGCGGTTATTTGTTTTTCCTGGGTCCGCACGGCTGATGCTCAAGCCGGACTTCCTCCAGTAGAGCTGACGGCTGACCCCCGAGTCTTCAGAGTGGGCGTGATCGTCTTTACGGTCAATATTGGAGATGAGTCTCGGGTTCCAGAAATTCGAAACTCCATTGTGAACCGGTTGACGGAAGTGAACGGCACCCCCACAGGTGGTGCACTTCTTCAACGCATCCAACAAACCGTGGTTCCGGGAACAGACCGCACCGAAATTATTGTTCAAGTGCGTGATGGGATCAATGCCTACGCCAGGCCACTCAAAATTGCACCCGCTGTAGACCCAGGTGAGTATGGCAGGGAAAGCATCGTCGACATCGTCGTGGGAGCCACAGCCTTTTACTCCCCTGTTGGCGGATGGGTCGGGAACTTGAACATCACTCTGGTTCATGAGCTGGTTCATGCGGACCAAATGCTGGGAAGAGCCACGCGGGTGTTTTCCATCCCCTCTGTTTTGCAAAAAGCCCTCAAAGCACCCAACAATGGTTTTGGAGAAGGGGGTTTCAACAATGAAACCATGTTCGGTGACCGAACCACAGGTGAAGGAAACCCGCTTCCCAATGATGTCATTCCCGGAACAAGGCTTCCCCTTCTGGGGACTTCTATTTTTTCCGGCCGTGAGGTCATCAATATGGAAATCCACGCCATTGCCACCCAGAACACCATCTTTAGAGAACTCGGCGAGGAGTTTGGCATTGTCAGCCCCGCCCTTTCGCACGGGCTGAACAAAGAGCAGTTGTTTTCCAATATCACCCAATTCAATCATCTCGATCTTCCGAACGTCACCTTTGACGGGGGTTGGTTTCCGGGAATTGAGAATGCGAATCCGACATTAGGCCTCACTGGGGCCATTGAAGCTCCCAACGGCATCCCCGGTTTTTCAAATGCCGACATCCAACGGCTTTACAACGTTCCCTTTCTGGAAGACCTGGTAGACTGGGTCCCTGGTCAGCCGTTCAACCCTGACCAGGCGGGTGTGAACTTTTCAAACATTGAGTTTAGCGGGATCACGTTGACAGCTGATCAGGGTGCAAACCTTCGCGTTTCCGCATCCCCAGGAACCGGCTTGTCGCGAAGCGAGGCTGCCGCAAGGGCTGAAAGGTTCGATAGTCTCTTTTTCGAAGGAATCGTGTTTCCTGATTCTGTGCTCAATGTGTCTTTGGATATCGGCACGGGTGCTGTGTTGGACACAAACTTTCGCAATTCGTTGCTTGCGCGAACCATGCTTGACCACGACATCTTGATGAAGGAACAGTACCTCAACCAAACTTTGACCGGGGGTGGTGCTGTGAATCAAGGGGTCGGCTACCAATTCTATGAAAGCATCCGAACCCAGCTTCCGGCCGTTTGGCAAAAGTTCATCAACGCATCAACACTCCCGTCATTGTCTCTTCGCGTGCGGGCACTGATCATTGGTGATGTGGTGGAAACCGTTCAAAATGGCAACCGAGAGTTCGAAATCAAAAATGCACCGTTGACTCTGGTGTACCAAATTGAAGACTTCTCGATTGACGCCAGCCAAGTGTCGTTGACGAGTCAAGAACAGACCCAACTGCAAAACCTCGCCAATGATTGGCTCGACAATGTGGTCGACACCAGGCTGAGCAACGCTGTTCCTGGGTTTGTCAACCGTTTGAACACACACCCTGACTACGAAGATCTTCGCCTCGCCTATCGTGCAGTCGCCCACGCAAAGCTGTACAAAGAACTCAACAGAGTGGGAGCCCTTGCACCCACCGATCCCTTTGTGAGCTCCATCGACCTTGGGAGTCTTCCCGCAGCGCGGAGGGTTCC
>JANQPW010000003.1 GCA_028285285.1 Silvanigrellales bacterium | reverse complement strand
AATGGCGGTAACAAGCGCTATGATTGGGGCAATAGCTCTGATGGGCGGTGGCGACGACATGTCCGACGCGGCTGTCCACAAGCGCAATTACAAACAAGCCTATGCCTTGGCCAATAAACGCTATCTGCTCTTGCAAACAGATGCACAGTTTGTGCCCCTGAAGTCTCCCGAAGAGGTGGATGCGGCGCGCAAAGAAAACGAGCAGCACATCATCTTGGTTCGAGATGATTCTGAAGATGGGCTTCTTGTGAATGGGGTGTTCAACGCCAGTGAGTTTGATGCGGCCGCCAACACTGTGTTGCGGATCAGCTACGCAAATCCAGGTGAAGTTCCTGGACTGGGTATTTACGCAGTGGACGGAACCGAACTGGAAACCTGGTTCTACAGAGCTGAAGATCGGGAGACTTTGCAATTTTGGTCTCGAGAAGAGGGCCACCAGATTGACGACCTAACAGAAGGGCAAACGCGAGAGATTTTGAACTACATTGGGCAAACCCAACTGCCTCGATTGGTCAAGGGTCAATCCGCCGCAAATCCAAAGGAAGTTGTGTTTCTTTATTCTAAGGCTGAGCAGATTCCTGAGAAGCCACAGTATATGGATGGTTGTGCCAACCTAGACGAGGTACCAAAGGATCTCTTGAAAATGCTCGAAGCGGTTCGGTGTGGTGTGAAGAAAGACTGATAGACCGGCCGACCTTTCCGGGGTCGGTTTTCTTGTTGATCCGAAGAACATGGATCTCGAAAAATTATGCACCCTTTGAAGGGGCTCATTGACAGTTTCATTTCGCCGGCCGCTCGCTTGTGACCTACACTGGAGAGGGCGCTCTTCTGCCTGTGAATCGTCGCGAGACACAACAACCTGACAACATTGGGGTCGGCAATGACAACTCCCTTCAGGGCCAGATCAGTTTTTCAGTTTGCAGTGCTTTCCGCTGCTTTTTCTCTTTTTGCAGCCTGTAAACTGGGCGAAAGCGGAGACAACGCAAGCGTCAAAATTGACTCGAGTCGAAGGGTCGGGCCAGAGGCTCAAACCATTCCGGACTTTGAGAACGATGAGCATCGGCAGCGGGTTGAAGCGCACCTTAGGGGCGTGGCCGAAAGAAACTTTGAGGGCAAAACTTTCGTTGAGGATCCTTCCCAGAGGCAAGGTGATACCACGGGGTACCGGGTGGTGCCTGACAAACAAGGTGGAGGCATCAACCTGGGCCCTGTGAATGTCCGGTTTTTTGGAGATATGTTGGGGTTCGGAACAGTGATCCAGGCCGGCATTATTGGAGGGGTTGAGAGGAGCATCATTCCCGAGGCGCTGGAGAACAAACACCTCAAAAATCGGCTTTTTATCCACACAACGATTGGCGCTGGTTCCGTGACCCAAGTCTCAGGTGGCGTGGGTGCGACCATGAGCGTTCTCACCTATGCCATGGTCATCAATTTGCCCGACTCGTTTGAGTCGACAGAGAAGCAGAAGTGGCGCATGGTGGGAATCTCCGTTGATGCGGAAGCTGGCCCTTTTGGGGGCGCTCTCAATGTCTATGGAACGAAGCCCCGGGATAAGCCGCCCTTTATCATTGTGCAGGGGTCGTGGGTGATCGGTGGTGGCGGATTTTCGGTTACCGGTCGGTTGGTGGCCGTGCAAAACTACCTGGGATCTGGCCCCCTTGCTGCCGTTGTGCGTTATGACGATCCCGATTGCTCCATGCGAAAGACCCGCTTGAAATGCATTCAAGAAAAAGGCGAAGGCCTCTACTGATTTCAGTCGTCGAGCAGCTTTTCTTTTTCTAAGAAGTCTTTGAGCCTTTGCAGGGTGGCGGGGAGGGTCTCGACCTCAACAACCTGTGATGCTGCTTCCCGGGACTCCCCGTTGGGCCGAAAGAGCTCGGAGAACTCAGAGGGAGGGTTGATTTCCAAAGACGCAAGGGCTTCCTCAACATTGTAGCCCTCCACTGGATGGTTTTCGCGCCTGGGCAGAGCCAGAACCAGCTGAGCAGTCAGCGCTTCTCCTTCCCTGGGTTTGATTTTGAGTTTGAGAGGGAGTTTGTTTCCCCCAATTTTGAGCTTTTGGAAAAACCCAATCGTCAGCCAGTCCGAAACAGTTGAAAAAAAAGTCGTGCTGGGCTCAAACAAGTCTGTTCCCAGAATTTCTATCAGCAAATCTTCAGAGGGCACTCTGTAACGGAGTGACTCCTCTTCGAGCTGTTGAAGCGTTTGATGATCGTTGTCTGACACAGGCACGGGCAAGTCGGAGGTGCCTTGATCTCCCTGCTTTGGTGGCGGGATCTCTCTCATGAGTTGATTTTGTTTCAAATGGAAGCTCTTCGAAGCATTGTAAAAGGCGAGAAACTGAGCCTTGTCGAAAACGCCGGTGCCAACACTGCTTGAGGGTCTATCTGCCTTGATGCTGCCCTGTTGCTCCGCTCTTGGGCTACAGGATGTGCCCAACCCAATTGCTAGGGGGGCAATGGCAACGGCAAGCTTCATTGCCCGCAAGTGGCACTTTGGTCTTTTTCTCATCGGTATTGGTCTCCCGTGGTTCGTTTGCCGCAGTTTTCGGCAAAACTTCTTAGACTTGAGCTGCAGGAGTGTGGCGCTCAAATCTTTGACGGTTGGCCACCCGATCATTGAACGGATTTCGTTCCACATTGTGATGGGCAGATAAAAGAAAGGCCCTGCCCGTTCTCGTCTGGGCAGGGCCTCATCGGGAGTCGCACTCCGGCATCGCGGGAGGTGCTCGCGGCTCACATCATGCCGGGCATGCCGCCAGGCATTCCGCCGGCCGCTGCGCCAGCGCCGGCTTCGTCTTTCTTGGGCTGCTCAGCAATCATGCACTCAGTTGTGAGCAACAGTGAAGCCACAGAAGCGGCGTTTTGCAAGGCAGATCGAGTCACCTTGGTGGGGTCGATGATGCCAGCGGCCACGAGGTCTTCGTATTTCTCGTCGCGGGCGTTGAAGCCGAAAGTAGACTTCTTCTCTTTCAGAACGTTTTGCATCACAACAGATGGCTCTTGGCCAGCGTTGGTGACGATCTGACGAAGGGGCTCTTCGGCGGCCCGACGGATGATGTCGATGCCGAAAGGCTCATCGCCCGGAACGCTTTCCCGCAACTTGCTCAAACCACTGATGGCACGAATGAGAGCGACGCCACCTCCAGGCACAA
>JANQPW010001040.1 GCA_028285285.1 Silvanigrellales bacterium | reverse complement strand
GGCAAGCACAGGCTCCTCGTGCGGTTCACGGAGCTTGTGTTTCGTGATGGGGCCTTTGCAAGAATTCGCGCCCAAGCACTGGACGGCAACGATGAAATTGCTGGAATCAAGGGCTCCAATGTCAGTGCCTATGGTCTCAAACTCGCGGCAGCGGCTGGGCTCAACTTCATCGCTGGACTGTCAGAGGGGCTCAAAGAAAAACAAAAGATGGGTGAACATGTGGTTGAGAAAAGCACAGTTTCCAATGCACTTTTGAATGGAAGCAGCAAAGCAGCAATGGATCAGTCAAGTGAAGTTCTCAGAGATTTGAAATCTGAAAAACCAAGATATGAAGTCGCCAAAGGAACACAAATCATCGTTTTGTTTGAAGATGTGAGGGAAAACAAATGAAAAACCAAGCATCAAAATCAAAACGGCACATTGACCCTCGGGTGTTTTATCGCCCGTTCATAGAACTCTTCTGGGGCTTCAAACAAAACACTCTACCGACACTTTTCCTTGCCGTGTGGGTGGCGCTCGCCTGCCTGTTTTTGTTTACAAATGCCGATCTCTGGCTTCTAGGCAAGCTTGAACTGATGGTTCTTTATCCAAGTCATGATGCCATTCGCGGGATCTATGGATTTGCTCTATTGGGAAGTGGTCACCTGTTTTGGGGTCTCCACAGAACGGGAGTCTTTCTCAGATTTGAACGAAAACTCAAAGCAGCATTGGGCTCTGCCGGGCTGCAAAATAGACTGGGACAGTACCCCAAACTCATATTTGACAAGCCACTGGATGCACACACCAGGAAACTCAGACTCACCCGTGCACACCTGCCTGTCAAAGACTTTGAAACCAAAAAGCCACACTTAGAAGCCTCACTCAAGATCTACATCGACTCCATCATCGAGAGGCGCGAGAACGGCACAGTTGATATCCTCTACGCAAACAAACCCATGCCCAAGGTGCAAAAGTTTCCTCCGCTTGAATGCTTCGAAAAGTGCCAATTTCAGGTCGGTCAAACCCGATCCCGCTCCATCATCTGTTCACTCAAGCAAACCCCGCATTTGCTGATTGCCGGTCAAACCGGAGGCGGCAAGTCGACCGCACTTCGCCAAATTATCACGACCCTATATCTCAGAAACCAGGGAATGGAATTTCTCTTGGTCGATTTGAAGGCCGGGCTAGAGTTCCAAATTTTCGAAGATTTGCCGCGGGTCACTGTTCCGCTTTCAGTGGATCAAGTCGGCAAAAAGCTCGAACTTGCCGGAGAAACTTTGACAAAAAGGATGGAACTTCTCAAGGGGGAAAAAGTCAAAGACATTGACGCCTACAACAAAAAACTCTCAGGAAAAAAGGCAAAACTGCTGAACAGAGTTGTGATCGTTGTGGACGAAGCTGCAGAACTTTTCCTTGCAGGAGACCATGCGTCCGCGAGTGAAATTCAGAAGATTCGTAGAACACTATCCCGTATCGCCAGACAGGGACGTGCTTGTGGGTTACACCTCATCGTTGCGACACAAAGACCTGATGCAAAAGCACTCGATCCCCAAGTGAAGGCCAATCTGACGGGCATCATTAGCTTTCCCATGGCCAACCTACCAAGCAGCATGACCATTCTAGGGTGCGGAAGAGCCGCGGAACTTCCACCTATCTCCGGTCGCGCCATCTACAAAAATGGCCTCGATATGGTTGAATTGCAGACTCCATTTTTGAGCGTTTCTGATGCTGAGTCGCTGCTGGAGTCTTCAAGGCAGCAGGGAAAAGCCAAAGCCCTTCAGCCTCAAAAAAATGCAGCGATAAAGTTGCACGAAGCCGCGGCGGAGGTCGACTTTGGTGAGTAGAAAGACCAAGCTTGCCAATAGAGTTGTGCTCACAGAACGGGACAATCGATTGTTGCGTTTTCTTTGGAAGTGGAAACTTTTGACCACCCGTGCCATCCATCTGAAGTTCTTTCCCCAGTGCAGTTTGCAGCGTGCCTATAACCGACTCAATCAGTTGAAAAACGCTGGTATCTTGGAATCGCGACGTGGTGAAGAACTCGATGCCAACTATTGGGCGCTAGGACAGTTGGGGTATAGAGCGATCAAATCCGTGCTTCCTCCACTCAGATCTGATGGCTACAAGGCGGAGCATGTCTCCCATGATGCATTGGTCACGGCCATTCACCTCGGTCACTGGTTCCTTGAGAAACCTTCCACTGCACAGCTTTTTTCTGAGCAACAACTGCGCCGTTACCAAACAGAATCTCTTCCCCACTGGGTTCCAAAATCACAGCTTCACCGGCCTGATGGCTATTGGTTCATGCCTAAGAATTGCCCAAGCAATCGACTCTATGCACTCGAAGTTGAACTCAATATTAAATCCCCATCCGCCTACGAACGGGCAACGGATTTCTACAAACTGGAGCCTACAATTGATCGTATCTTCTGGTTTGTCACTTCAGCCTCTGCATGCAAACGGGTCTCAAAATTGCTTGCAGCCGGCGACAACTCTGCCTCATCTCAACATAGCTTTGTCCTATTAGAAGAGTTTAAAAAGCGAGGCTGGGATGCTTCAATTCATCTCGGAGTGGACCAAGGAAAAGCGTTTGAAGCAAGTCTGAGCACACAAGCAGTACCCCCGTGGAAAGGGGGTAGAACCCCCGTAGAAAGCACGTCGATTTCTACGCCCCAGCACTTACTCGATTCTCGAAAAAGCTACGTCAAATCAAAGCTATCAGCGTCACACCAAAATCAAAAAATCCATAACTGACCCACTTTCAAGGGTCACTCACAAAAAACAACACAATATCTTCAAATCATCGGAGTCCAAATGAAAACGCTCGTCCTTTTCTTCGTCTCACTTCATAGCCTATCCCTTGGCTGTACCACCATGACCAAAAGTGTCAGCTTTGGTGTTGGGATTGGTGGAGCCGTGGGCGGAGGTGTCACCGCACTTGCCAAAAATGGCGAAGGAAAATCCGTTGCAATTGGCGCAGCTGTCGGTGCTGCGGTTGGGGCTGGTTTCGGATACCTCGCTCACAGGCAACAGGAGAAAGAAGAACTCAGACTCAAGTTATTGAGCCAAAAATTTCAGCCTGCAAAAAAACCAAAACTACTCAAGCCCAAAATCAAAATGATGTGGGTGCCAGATAGCATTGATGGCAACAAGTTCACTCAGGGCCACTGGATGTTTCGGCTCGAAGCACCGACCGGATGGTCCAAGTGATGAGTAAGCGAAATTCGAACTCATCTCGTATCAATCTGACTCAACAAAGTCTCGTGCGCATTGATGAATGGATTTCTCAAGTAAGCACCACTCACAGAGGAGTGAGGTGGACCCCAAGTCAAGGACCACTTTGAGCCAAAAATAAGTAAAGTCCTTTACCCCATATAGACCATTGACGGTGGCCTGTACCCAAGTGACTG
>JANQPW010001039.1 GCA_028285285.1 Silvanigrellales bacterium | reverse complement strand
CAGTCACTTGGGTACAGGCCACCGTCAATGGTCTATATGGGGTAAAGGACTTTACTTATTTTTGGCTCAAAGTGGTCCTTGACTTGGGGTCCACCTCAGCGTCACCTGGAAGTCGCTTTCAGATGTGAAGTCCACGGTGGATCTGACCGCGCCTGCTACAGGGGCAACCCTTTCTTCGTCGGATGAAGACATCCATGTTTTTGACCCCACTTCCGATATCGATGTGACGCTCGACAACACCTATGTAGCTGGAAACACGGTCATCCTTGTGAACGAGAGCTCGACCTCGATCATCTCCATTCTGGCCAGCAATGGCAGCACCATTCGCAGTCTTTACCCCGAAACCTCGGCGCGGGTCATCTGTACGGCGTCGCAGTGTGTGACAGAGCTCGACTGGACCCCCCAAGGGGTTGCCCACAGCTCCTGGATTGACTTCACTCCCACGGGTTCTTGGCCAGGGGCCGACGTGACCTACTCTGGAAAATGGAGGAGAATTGGCGAGTCGGCAGAGATTCAGTTTAGACTTGAAGTGGATGCCGTACCAGCTACAGGCAATGAGCTTACCTTTGATCTCCCATCCGGACTCGTGATTGACACGGCTAAACTCGTTGGATCTGGAAGTGATGGAGTCGGCATTGGGAGTGTCAGTGATGTGGGCAGCGACAGGTACGCGACAAGAGGGGTGATTGAAACGACTACAAGTGTTGAGGTGTTTTATTTTGAAAAGACAACAGGAAATCCGATTGACATGCGTTCCGTGGATCTCACAAACCCAATCTCATCGCTTGCAGTCGGAGATCTGATCGACCTCGTTGTCACCGTTCCGATTGTGGGGTGGAGTCCTTCAAGGGGTTGAGCAACCTGGCTCCTACCCCCGCCACATCACCTTCCGGAAAAAGAACGACACCAGTCCAAAAACCGCGCCAATCAAAACGAAGAGGAAAACCGAGCCCAAGATGAGCACAGCGGGCCGTGGGCTGGGGGTTTCAAAGTTGTTTGTGGGGCGAAGTTGGTTGGTGGAGGAAAGCGAAACAAAGGGTGGCAGGAAGTGGTCTTCACCCGAGATGGGTGCATGGGCCTGGGTGATGGCGTTTGACAGGCCACCACCCACAATTTCGGCCATGCGGGCTTGGGAGTTGATCTCGGCAAAAGACTTGCTGAGTTGAAACTGCAGCGACTGGTGCTCGGCAATAAACGCATCCAGCTCTTCCTGTTCAATCAGGTTTTCCTGAGAAAGAAAGGAAGCAATGGTGAGGCTTTGGGAAAGGTTCTTTGCTGCGCGGTGAAACATGGGAAGGGCCGGGTCAAATATGGAAGAGTTCTCTTCGCTCTTGATTTCCGACTCCACCACGATGGATTTTTCGAGGGCCTTTTCTTTGTTGGCGGGCAGTCTTTCTGCGCGGCGCAGGTTTTCCAGGTGGAACTGCTCGGCCTGGATGGCAACCTGCTGGAAGCGTTTTCGAGCAGAAGCACCATCTGTTTCAATCACGCGAAAAACGCTGTCGCGCTGCCCTGTTTTTTGCGAAAGCAAGTGTTTCTTTTTGAGAGAGAGTTGGGCCACCTCGCGTGAGTTCACCTGATTCACGATCTTGTTCACAGCCTGCAGGGCTGCTTCTTGAAGCTCGCTCCGATTTCCAGATTGGAAGGGGAGCTTCATCACCAGGCGAAAGCTGGACTCTGACATGGTGGTCTGCAGATGAACGGGAAGATCTTCCGGCATGACTGCATCCATTGTGCTCCACGCATTTTGCAGTGCAGCTGGGTTCTGATTCATTTTCTGTTGATATTCAGGAAGCCGTTCCACGAATGCTTCATGAAAGGTGTTCATGGCTGAGGGGGTGGAAAGCTGGCTGTTCATTTTTTCAACGATGATGCTGGCTGTGCTAATAGCCGGGCTCTCTTGAGCCACCGTCTCAATTTGGAAAACAGTGTGGTAGCGCAGTGGGATCAGCCGGCCAGGGGCAACCAGCCCCACAAAGGTTCCCACCACCAGCCCGGTGAGCAAGTAAAGCCGCAGTTTCCAAAGAAAGAGGATGAGGTCGGAAAGGCCGATCTCTTGTGGGAAATTCTCCGACACGGGCAAGCTGGCACGAGCCCTTCCCTCACTTTTCTGGTTTTCAGATCGGTTCTCTGAGAGCTCATCACGGGGAAGGGAAATGGAGCCGTGGCTTTTGACACCGTCGATCATGCCTGAATTCTCCATGAAGTTTCGATTTGGCTGTGTCGTGAACTTGCCCCAAAACTATGCCAATTTTTTGCAGAACACTCAAGCAAAGGGCCGTTCTTTCAAACGGCCTGGGCACTGGGTGTGTGTGCGACTTCGGCGTCTGCGTCGGGAGCCACCTTGGGCTCAGAGTCTGCGCCCGTGTAGTTGAGAGGCAACGATCCGAGAAGATCTCTGACCACGGCTTGATCGCGCACGGGGTTGGCGTTC
>JANQPW010001038.1 GCA_028285285.1 Silvanigrellales bacterium | reverse complement strand
CAGTCACTTGGGTACAGGCCACCGTCAATGGTCTATATGGGGTAAAGGACTTTACTTATTTTTGGCTCAAAGTGGTCCTTGACTTGGGGTCCACCTCAGGAGTGGATGCGTATGAGGCGCAAAGAGACTTCGAAATGCTTGTCGGTGCGCCCTGCAAAAAATCGCACATTCTCCCATCCGCTGATCATGGCCTCTATTTCCGAAAGGAAAAGGGCCCCGGTTGGGCGAAGAAGAAGGGTAGAGAGCTGGACGCAAAATATAAACCCGTCGTGAGGGATTGGTTGAACTCGATTTCAAATCCCAAATGTTTCCAACGAGGCGCAAAAAAGACCCTAAGCAAATAATATTAATGAAAGTACCGGCATTACTCCTGAAGTTTCCCAAAACACTCCTTCAAGCTCATCCCCCGCCGCCGCAAATTGTTCAACACTGTTGAAACACCCCAACTCAATTCACCATTTGGACGCGCCCGCTTTTCAAGAAGCTGCTTGCTGAGTTTTCCGTACTTTTTCTTGATCGCTCCCAGCTCTCTCATCAGTTTATCCATATCAAAGTCTTTGCCCTGCTCACTTACTTTCGAGGCGTGCAGGGCTTTTTCATGCGCGATATCTTTCTGGCCTGCTGCCTCCACTCCGCGCAAGGCGCTGCGAGCCCATTTGACGACCAACTCGTCTTCCTGATTTGCGCTTGCCGTTTCAAGCCGACCCAGATTGGCAAGAATCTCGATCTTTCCCTGACCAGATTTACGCGCCATGTAGTAGTAAAACTTTCCACCGTTTTTGACTTTCTTAACGAACACTATGTCCTCCTCCGAGTTTTCAGATTTGATCGAGTGCGAGTCCCTTTCTAGGACAGAAGGACAGCAGCGTTTCATGTTGACCTAGGTCAAAGCCACTGTTTGACAGGGTTCTGCCAGCTGCTTTTCTACCGGGTGGAAAAAATGCTAAGGTGCTCGCATGCAGCATTTTGGCAGCACGGATGCAGCAAGGTCATGTGACCAGGCGTGACTTCCTGTGACCATCCGAACCAGTTTTTCGTTCGGCTCTAATGATTTCAAGCACTTGTAATGATTGGATTTTGGGCAAAAAAAAACCTCCCCGAAGGGAGGCTTGACAATTTTATGGTGACCGCAGCAGGATTTGAACCTGCGTCGCCGCCGAGAAAGGGCGGTGTCCTGGACCCCTAGACGATGCGGTCAGTGGCGGATGATAGCAAACCCGGCACACATGCCAACCTCTTCACGCCGATTCAATGCGGATCCTTCGGAAGGTGAGATTCACCCGTTCAGCAACACTGCCCTTGCTGCGTGGCACCGAGTGCTCGGTCAAGCTCTGGGCCCTGCCCCGCATCAACAGCAGATCTCCATGGCCCAGCTGCAGGTCCAACAAGGTTGGTCGGCCTTTACCTGGCCCACTCGCGCACCTTGCTGCGCGCACCTTGAACCTCCTCGCTTCTCCAAAATTCGCTGAAACGATCAGGGGCTCAGGCCCGAGCTCGGGCTCGTTGTCAGAATGCCAACCCATGCTGTCTTGCCCGGAGCGGTACCGATTTCCCAAAACCGTGTTGAAGCTCTCAGGCGCCAACGACTCAATGTCGCGCTTCACTTCGAGCAAAGCGTTCGTCCAGTTTTCGGTGCACCATTCCTGTCCAGAATAGGTGTAGGACACATTTGAATCTCCATGAAAGGCTATGAGCCGAGGCTGAAGGTAGATCTTGCCAAACAGCCGAATGTTGCGCTGCCTCCAACTCAGCTCTTCCTTCAGAGAGCCAAAGAGCGCATCGGCTCGCTGACTTCCCCAAAAGGCGGGGTAATGCTCAAACAGGGCACCGGGTAGCGGCTCGTGCACTGTGCCACCCTCCCTCGCCCACCTTTGGTGCTGGGGTGCTTCCTCAAAAAGAAGTGAAACTCCTGAATTTGACAGACTTTTTTCCATATTCCTTCAAACCCATAAGCTCTCCTCATGTTTTTCAGGAGAAGATCTGTCTTTTTTTCTATCGCACTCTCATTCAACCTCTCAACACCAACGAAACTCAACTCTGGAGGAAATTCAACATGATCCACAAAGCAAACGCCTCAACCACATTGCTCTCTCTTATTCTGACCACCGCACCCAGCTTGGCTCTGGCCGACGTGGGCGACCGCGAAGTTCGCGAGTTTCGCTCGCGCATCGGTGTGGCCCTCGGTCGTCTCGACTGCGCGGTGCGCACAGAGCCCGCCGACGGTTCAGACCTTGTTCGCCACACCACTCTCACAACGCTCAACCTTGAGCAAACGGTGCCCACACACCCCTCCCCCGTCGCTGAAATTTCTGAAACAAAAGACTTCGGCTCTGATCTCTCGGCAGCAGAGCAAGAGTGCGCGTGGGTTCAGGAAGTGGCCGCCTCCAGTCGCAACGGATTTGGCTTCCTTCCGGCAGACGTGACCATCACTCGAGAAATCAAGCCGGCTTCCGACACAGCCTGTGCTCTTTCGGAAATCACTCAGGTTGAGCTCATCAGCATCGACGGAATTGTGGACCCCGAAAAAGGGGAGCTTGCTTTGAAAATCGACGGCGAAGAGGTTCTGCTCAACAGCAACTGCACCCTTCCAGGCTGGCAGAACTGATCCCCATCTCCAAAACGGGTCTACTCGAAAACCTTAGGCCCTGCCAGCGTTGAGCAGCTGGTCGAAAAAGCTGGTGATGGGCTTCACAGAGACCCTTGCCACGCAATCCAGCTGAGCCACCTCGTAGGCGACAAACTCTGCGGCGAGCATTTCAAAGTTGCGACGCGAATATCCAGAGGGGCTCAGCTCGGTCAAACCCTTAATGTGCGCCAAACACTGCGGATGCACTTCCGAATCCACATCGGTGAGCTCTACCAAATAAGGCCTCTCTGCAACTTCAATCACCGAGCTCACACAAGAAAGACTTCTCAAACGCGCAGCTGAAAGCTCATCGGCCCGGGCATAAAACATCGAATGGGAATCATAGAGACGTCGGAGAGAAACCAGGTTGTGGACCGAGCGCAAACAACGAGGAGAGACACCACGTCGAAATTCGCTGAGCTCCACAAGGTAGGTGTGAGAGACCGTGCTTGCGCTTTGCACCGCGGAAGCCGCTGGCATTTCGCCAGAACAACCCCAAAGCCCACTCATCGCTGCAACCGCAACAACGCCAGCACCCGAAAGCGCCTGTTGCAAGGGAGTCCAATATTTTTTAAAACTCATCGCTGACCTCCTCCGAGAAAAGCCCCGACTGGGTAGACCCTAATGCAGACCAGACGCAATTGAAAGTCAGATGTAGAGAACAGCAAAAAGATGATCACTTTTGACTGCTGCTGGTGCGGAACACCAGGCACGCCAACCCGACACCCATAGAGTTTGCAATCATATCTGCTACTTCAGCCTGCCTTCCCCAATTGAGAAAGCCCTGGAGGCCTTCAAGAGAAAGACCAAATAAAAGGCAAAACGCTATGGCTTCGTGAGCCGGCCGGCGCCATGCTCGCGCGGTCTGTAAGGTGAGAATACCATGAAGAAAGAAGCCAAAAAAGTGATGCGCCAAATCTTCCCTTGGAAAGAGTGGCTGTCGGGCCACTTCTGCAGGTGGCCGCAAACACAAATAAGACCAAAAAGCTGTCATCGAAAACTGCAAAACCAACAAAAAAGTACGATTTCTTATCTTCCACTTCATGAAGAGTGATCCGAGGAGTTTGCAGAGCCTACAATTCGATCTTGCTGTTTTTCCTGACGTTCTACAGCCCTGCGCAACAACCGTGCATTGCGAATGTTCGCCTTCCACGCCACGTCGGCTATGTCGCCCAAAACCGGCACCAGCCCCAAAAGCCAGTCAAATAAAATGTTAAACAGAATCTGAGCCTGATCTCTCCACGGGAGCCGCAGCACCAGGGCGAGATAAAACGCATAGAAACCCACCACCAAACCAATGAGATCTCCCAGCACAGGAATCAAGCCCAGAAGCGCATCCCAACCCAGGCGAATCTGTGTTCCAGGTATCACAAAAGCCGTGTCGAATTGTCGCGCCACCCACTCAAAGCGCTCCACCATCTCAAGGCGTGTGGGCCGCCGACCCTGTGAGTTCCTCATCTTCTCGTCTTTCTTTTTGCAGGTTTTTTTTCACGAATGCCGAGCCAAGCAGATCCTTGTTCCTCAGCGTCAACTTCCAAGGCCAACGCCACAACCCTCTCGAACAGTTTGAGGTTCTCAGCGGTGCCATCCAGCACAAAGTGTCTCACCTGCTTTTGACCTTGGTTCAGAAGTTCGATGCCTGCTTTTAGCGCCCTGAACTCCACTGCGGTGCCACGGGCAAAGCCCACATGAACCTCTTCGTTCTTCACAATGACGTAGCACAAATCAGACTGTGCGCAGTAGTAGGCTGTGCGCCACTTCCAACACTCACGAATTCCAAATTTTCTTTTCTGGAGCACACGGCGAACCTTCGCCAAGTGTTTTCGCAACCCAGGAGGCCTGACTTGAAAAAAGCCGTCAAGCTTAGCTTCATCACTGCGCTCGCTCTCTTCCAATGGGGGCACATTCACATCAGACACTCCATCAACACCAGGCGATTCTTTTCAAACTCAGGCCGAAAGTAACCCGCGATGCGCCCATCGATCTTGAAAGCCCCCTTGTGCACGAAGCTCGCACTATTGAGAGCTTCAGGCTTCACAAAAAAGCGGGAATACTTCTTTCCCTGATACTCAAGAGAGCTGCCATCAATCAACTTGGCTTCATAAAAGAAGCGTTTCTTTTCTCGAAGGGACTTGATCACAGGCCTCACCCTCCTTTTGTCGGGAGGCGGTTCGTTGTGATGGAAGCAGCCCTTTTCCCAAGCCAAAAGATCGGCAATGGCATCTTGAGTGGAGATGACCGCAATCTCCCCCAAGTAACTGATGCCTTCCGCATGGCGTTTGCACAAGTCGAGCGAAAGTCGGCGCCGTTGCAGTTCCTTTGCCAAAGAGGGGTGGCTACACGATCTCACGGCCGCCGCATTTTGTGGAAGGTAACCGTGGTACTGCCACAGGGCTGCTTGGGTTGCAGAGAAAGAAATCTTTTGCCATGCCAACGCCTCCTGGGTGGAAAACTCCTGCGCGTGCCACTCCACGGCGTCCTTCGAGAAAAACCCCGCCTTTTTCCAGCTGAGGGCAACCTCTGGCTTCATTTCCGCCTTGC
>JANQPW010001030.1 GCA_028285285.1 Silvanigrellales bacterium | reverse complement strand
CTGACGAGCCATCTCCCACAAACACTGTCGCTGTCACGGTTCCCGCAGACACATCGCCAACGGCAATGTTACCGCTGCTGTCTCTTCTCACAATCGTATCGGCCGTGTTTGCGTCAGTGGCGGCGTTGGCGAGGTTGGCCCCCGATGCCACGTTGGCGGCGCTCACACCACCCACTGTGGCCACTGTGGCGCTGCTTGCGTTGCCCGAAAGATCTCCACCAACGGCCGGATTTTGTTGTGGGAGATTGGTCAAGGCACTTCCATCTATAGCCGGTAGTTTTCCAGTGGCATCCAATTGAACCAGGTTCAACGGCTCTGTGCCAACATCCATCAGCGCAGCCTCACCAAGACCCAGGCTCATCCTTCCCAGGAGAGCATTGAGTCCCGTAGAAGATCCATCCCATCCAGCATCTTCGGGAGAGACGAGGTCATCGAGACTGATAGAGGCCCATCCCGATGCCGTGCAGTGTTGGAACTCTCCAGCATCACTGTTGAAGATCATCTGTCTGAGATTTCCTTCGTCACAGGCAGGAATGGCTTCACCCGACGCTAAAAACGCACTCTGGAACCGAGCAAGACCTTCTAGGGGAAAAGACTCAGATTCCAGGGGATCGGCAACGGTTTCCAAACTGGCGTCGGGCTGCAAAGACTCAGGCAACACAACGGCTTGTCCATTCGCTATACTGGAAAAAAAGCCAACCGATTCGTCGCCAGCCATCAACTCACATTCACTCAGATAGCTTTGGCACACCACAGACTGAAGGAGCTCCTGAGCGATGACTCCAGTTCCCCCCTGGCCCACAATCAGCTCGGAGACCAAATCCATAGACTCTTTAAAGGAAACAGATGAGCGAGACAAAGAGCTCACAGTTCCCCTGATCATCTCAATAAGTAGGTCCTCTTTTGAAAGCTCGAGGCCATTTTCCTCCGATTGAGCTTGCGCAATGGGAATCAGTTTGGAGTTCAAGTTTTGTGTCAGGTCTGCAATTTGGAGATCAGTCAAACCCAGACGCTTGGCAATGGCCACAACTCTTTCAATGATCTGATTCGTGTTTTCGAGTGGGGTACTCGCTTCATCAAAGACGATCTTATCAATCTCTTCCTTGATGATGCGGGCTTGCTCGGGCGAGACCGATTCGAGACTCACAGCCTCCTTTGCCGCCTCTTTTTGTTTGTCGTGGTCAGTTTTCTTTTTGACTTTGATGATGTTGCTGGTTGTGGATATTTTACCACTGTCTGTGCAAGCCACGGAAGCCGAAGCCAAGAGACATAACCCAATGCAAAAGGAAATTATTCGTTCCGATAAAATCACACCCATGCCCCAATTCGATGAGAAGCCGTAAACTTGGCTCCCCGAGCCTCTCTGGGGATCGGTACCCTCTTTCATAAACTTTAGAAAGACTATGATTTTTCTAGGAGTATTCCTTATTTCCTGGAAATCGACGAGGTGTCACCTCAAAGCGGATAAGCTCGCTCTCCTTTCCGCTGTCAGGGCTCAGCCTGAGGAATCTCTTGCGACACACCTTGGAATTCTTTCAGAAACTCACAGGCTCTTGCGAAGTACTGGCTGCTCTGCAGAGCAATTCCACAAAACCACAACAATCGGCTTCCGTGCACACGTTGGTAGCCGGCGACCGTGGGTAACAGATACAGGCTTGGAATAGCCTGATCGGAGTTTATTCCTGCACTCGAAAGCTCCAGGACTGAAAAAGCTCTGCTCACACCTGTCGATGGAAGGGCAATCAACTCCCCGGTTGCAACATTGAACGCTGCACTGCCGCTCAAGCCCTCAACGTTATCCGCATCTGAGACGAGCGTGTCTGCAGATTGCCATGCAACAATGCCTCCTGAAAACAGTGCAACGTCTGACTGAGTGAACATCACCGGTTCAAACCGGGAGTTCTTCCCGTACTCTGCAACAAACGTGTCAAGCATTGCACCACGCAAGGCGCGGATTCGATGGGCAGTGAAACTCGTTCCGATCCGACTGTTGGGATGGAGCCAACCGTTGGCATCAGCTATCGCAATACTCAACTTCCCAAGTCTTTCCATCTTTTGACTCGACTTCGCACCATTCACCACGTTGATAACGATCTTCATTTTCACACTCAAAACCAAACTCTCCAAAGGCGGTGTAAACCCCACCCTCAAGAGCGGCCACCAAGTCAACCGATGCAACCAGTTCACCTCCATCAGAACAGGAGTCTCCAGGATCTGCTTCGCTACCAAACTCCAGGATGGCTGCGTGGATGTCTTCCAACTGATATCTGTCTAATTTGATCTCACCCTTTTCGAGCTTTTTTTCTACGGACACTTCAACAGAGCCGCCCGCCCCGCTCGCTAAGACGTGACGTGCTTTTTCGATGTGTTTGACAAACGTTTCCATCTCACCCTTTTGTTTTGCCTTTTCGGCCCAATTCAAAAGCAGTTTCACATAGTTCACTTGTTTGTCTGTGGGAACTGGAACGATCTTCTTCTCAACTGTCGAATCGTTGGTATCATTCAGAGCAGATTGTTCATTGGAATTTGATTCACAAGCCACGAAGCTCATGCTCACAGCCAGAGTTCCCAACATGATTGACAGTGAAGTCAGGGGTTTAGTCGAAAATCGATTCATCATCAGCACACCTTTCCTGAAAGAGGAAGAATTCCTGAGGATGAAGAGGCAATAATCAGGCCATGAACGAAAACCTGCGAAGCAGGACGTGCGGAAGCGGCGAAGTTCAGTTCGCGCAGTGAACTGAACGTTCCGGCTGCCTAAATATAAGAAAGGGAGTGTTCCTTGCGGAACACTCCCTTTCTTATATTTAAGGGCAGTGACGAGCCTGAGCATAGCGAATGGCGAGGGAAGCTGCTGAGCTAACGGAACCAAAAAGTTCTGTTAGCGAACAGAGAGTCATAAATAAAAGAGCCCCTGAGAGCGAAATGCTCCCAGGGGCTCTCAATATTTAAGGCTGCATCGTGCTACTCTTCCACACCTAAAGGTGCAGTACCATCGCCGCAGAGGGGCTTGACTTCGGAGTTCGAAATGGGATCCGGTATTTCCCCCTCGCCATCAACACAGCCAAA
>JANQPW010001006.1 GCA_028285285.1 Silvanigrellales bacterium | reverse complement strand
TATGAGTCTCGAACCACCCCAACTGAGCGCACCCCATGCAGCTCCCGCTGAGCTGTTGCCTCTCACCTACATTGGCGCTCACTTTTCCTTGTGCCCTGTCGAAATCCGAGAGCTTTGGACCGCCGCATTCGACAGCCGTCAGGGTCGGGAGGCTCTTTCAAAACAGTTGCGTGTGCACTTCACAAACACCGTTCCCGGTTTCGTTCCCATTTTCACTTGCAACCGATTTGATATTTGTCTCCATGGGGCTGTGGGTGAAGCGGAAGTTGTGGCGTTTTTTGAATCCATAACGGCAGATGCTCAAAAACAAACGGGCAGGAAGCTTTCCACAAGCGCCCGGAAAGTTCTTTCTTCACCGGAAAAGTTGCGCAAGACTCTCCGCATCAAACAGGGTGTGGATGCCGTTGCGCTTTTGTTTCGGGTGGCCTGCAGTCTCGACTCACTGGTTTTAGGTGAACCCCACATTCTGGGTCAACTCAAGGAACAGTATCTCGTGGCTCGCGAAATGGGTCTGAGCACTCGAGAAATGGAGAGCTACTTCTCTCGCTGTTTTTCGGTTGCCAAACAGGTGCGCACGCAAACCGATCTTGGTCGCAGCGCCGTTTCCATTGGCCACGCAGCAGTGCTGCTCGTGACCCGCATCTTCGACAACCTTTCTCACCACTCTGCGTTGGTCGTGGGAGCCGGGGAAATGGGCCGCCTCTCGGCCCAGCACTTGCTCAACCACAACGTCCACGAACTCACTGTGGCCAACCGCACTGAGGCGCATGCACATGATCTCATTCGCGAGTTGGGCGAGGGTAAAGCCTCATCGCTCGAAACAGCACTCTCGCAGCTCAAGAGCTTTGACATCGTGATCGTTGCCACAGCATCGCGCAACTACCTCATAGGGCCCGAGCACTTTGCAAATATGGATCGGGAACGCGGTGGCCGCGCAGCCGTTGTTGTGGATATTTCCGTGCCCCGCAATGTGGATCCGGTCTGCGCAGACGCCTCCGACAACCTGTTTCTTTTTGATGTGGACGATCTCGACAAGGTGATGGAGAAGAACCGTGAGCGCCGCAAGGAGGCCGCCGCCCATGCAGAGAGGATCATCTATGATGACGTGCGGCAGTTTCTTCAGCTCCAAATACAAAGGGACAATTTGCAGCATGTTGCCCGATTTCACCGTCTCGTTCGCCACTTTGTGAAAGGAGAAGTGAAAAAGAGCATGCAGAGCAGAAGCCGTCTCAACGCACAAACACCAGACGTTGTGGCCGATGCCGTGGCCAAAAAACTGGTTTCCCATGTGGCTCTGCTCGCAAAACAAGGTGTGCGGCTCGAGGCTGGCTTAGCTGGCGAGGCGCTGGACACTCTGTTTCGCCTGGAACAACTTCAACTTCTTGAACCAGAAGAAAAAAAGGTCATCTCGCTACAAGATCAGAACAACTCTAAAGGAGAGGGGTTTGCCCCTGGCCGCAGTTCAAAGGGAAATGGAACACGCTCATGACACAAAACCCTCTCCCAGGATCGGCGAAGAGACGCATTGCGACCCGACGAAGCCCCCTGGCTCTTTGGCAGGCAAACGAATCAGCCCAACTGTTGCAGCAGTGGGGTTACGAAACTGAAATTGTCCCTACCGTGACCACGGGAGACCGCATCCAAAAGTCTCCTCTTGCATTGGCACAGTTTCCAGCGGATCACCCGGCCCGCCAACACACCTCAACGGGAAAAGGACTGTTCATCAAAGAAGTTCAAGATCTGCTCTTGCAAGGAGACTGTCACCTTGCCGTGCACAGCATGAAAGATCTCCCCGTCACCCAAACCCCCGATCTGGCTTTGTGTGGGTTTCTCCAGCCAGCGTCTCCCCGCGACGTGCTCGTGCTCAACCCCACCCTAGCCAAAAACCTTCCGGCCCAGCTCTCGTCACGACAGCTGCTGTCTTGGATCAACGATCAGGCTCTCTCTCACAAACTCCCCCTGGGAACCACGAGCACTCGGCGCCAGGCTTTGTTGCGAGCCCATGGTTGTGCAAATGCCGAACTCACCATGCTGCGCGGAAACGTTGACAGCCGACTGAAACGCTTGCGTGCTGGGGAGTTTGCCGCCATTCTTCTCGCTGAAGCTGGATTGAGACGTCTGGACCTTTTTGAACCTGCTCATATGATGGTGCTCGACGACCAGATCTTTGTGCCAGCCTGCGCTCAGGGTGTCGTTGGGCTGGAAACCCGTTGCGATGATCTTCAGTTGGGTGCCGATATTTTCCAACGCAAAAGCCCAGCTGCTCTCAAGACCCATGAACGCTTGCTCCTCGAACGACTCGTGTTGTTTCTTCTCGAAGGAGATTGTCACAGCGTGATTGGCATCCATCAATC
>JANQPW010000692.1 GCA_028285285.1 Silvanigrellales bacterium | reverse complement strand
GCCAAAGAGTTGATGTCAATTCTGAACAGCGGCACACCGAGTCGTTCCAATTCCGCTAACCGCCGCTTGTTAAAGCCTGTGGTCGCTAAAATCAGCGTGGGCTTCAGCCGCAAAATGGCATCGATATTTGGCTCTAAAAAACGGCCAACTGCTGGCAAAGACTGAGCCAGGGAGGGGTAGTCACAATTCTCAGTTCGCCCGACAAGGTCAGTTCCAGCACCCAAAGCATAAACCCACTCTGTTGTGGCCGGTGAAAGGCTCACGATTCGCCTTTCCTCCGCAAAAGCGGAGCTTGCCCAGGCCAACACTGTTATCGCAACAACAAAAAAAACCTTCACTCGGGGCTCACTCCTCAATCAAAGAAACTCCCGTCGACTCCAACTCGGCTTTGATTTTCTTGATCACTCGAGCCTCCAGCTGTCGAGCTCTTTCACGAGAGATTCCATATTTGTCGCCAACTTCCTGAAGCGTGATCGGCTCTTCAGCCATCAGCCGTTTCTCAAAGATATAGGCATCACGATCATTTAAGGTCGACAGCACCGCGTCTGCACTCTTGCGCACCAATCCGCGGATCTGATCTCTTTCCAACGCCTGATCGGCTGGATCAAACTCGCTGGAAAAGCGATCAACCATGCGTGTCTCACCAGACTCGTCTACCGGCGCATCAAGGCTCACATCAGACTTCAGGCGTTGCTGCATTTCCACAACATCTTTTTCTTTAACTCCAATAGAGCCCGCAATGGCTTTTGTGTCATAGCGTTGCGTGAGCGCGTAGATCCGCTCTGCTTCACTGCGCAAACGAAAAAAGAGTTTGCGCTGAGCGTCAGTCGTGCCCATCCGCACAAGGCTCTTATTGTCCATCAAAAACTTCAGAATATAGGCGCGGATCCACCAGGCACTGTAGGTTGAAAGCTTGACATCTCGGTAGGGGTTGAAGCGGTTCACGGCTTGCACCAAACCCGCATTTCCCTCCTGAATGAGGTCAAGAATCTGAACGTAAGTCCGTCGGTACTCCATGGCAATTTTCACAACAAGCCGCAGATTAGATGTGACCAATTTGTTGCGTGCATCCAAATCATCATTTTCGTACGAGCGCGTGGCAAGCTCTCTCTCTTCATCTCGCGAGAGCAGAGCATAACGTCTCACTTCAGCTAAATAGCGCGAAAGAGGACTACTCTGAACCAGTCCATGAGTTTCAGCAGCAAGTGCTGTGCTCTCCAAACTGTCGTCGTCAGCACTTTCATCGCCCATGGCCTCGGGTTCATCAAAGACAATTTCCGGATCAATGACCTCTTCCGATTCCGCCTGCGGAACCAAAGAATGCGATCCGGGGTCGCCATCGATCTCCTCAGCATCAATGATCACTTCTCCCTCGACCACCTCGCTTTCAGTGGGGGTTGGTGATTTGCCACGAGAAGAGCTACCTTGTTTTTTGATCGCACGGGGCTTTTTTCTTGAAGCGCTCGGGGATTTTGAAGAACTCATAACCAGACAACTCATGAAAAGAGAGAAAAGGGCTCGGCATTGTCGGAAATTGGCATCATATCCAATCCGCACGCGAAGATTAACCGGAATGACCCCGAACACAATACCCTGATTTGGTACGTGCTGGGTAACAAGGGAAGATTTGAAGTCACCTCCTCTCCCGACGATCTGTCAAAAGTCTGTCGAAGTTTTGCAGAGAGAAAGGTCGATATTATTGGAATCATTGGAGGAGATGGAACAATCGCCCTCACTTTGGCCGCCGTTTTGGATGCCTATGGTGAAGCCAACCTGCCCAAAATCATGCTCCTGCGTGGCGGCACGGTGAATGTGCTGGCCACCAACATTGGCATCTATGGAAAGCCTCGCGATGTGCTTTCTGATTTTCTCGAGTTTTTTCATTCCTCTAACCCCCTGTATGAAATGCGCGTGCGGAGCTTGCGCATCAACGACCATCTCGGATTCTTGTTTGGAACAGGGTCTGCTGTGACCTTTCTGGAAGACTTCTACAAAAACAAGACTTCGGCGTGGGGCGCAAGCCGCTTTTTTGCCGGAGTCGTCGCAGATGGTCTTGTGGGGGGACGCCTCACGGGTCAGGCACGCCGACTCACTCAGCAACAAACGATTCATCTGAGCGTTCAGCACCAGGCGCAGGTTCGAGAGCTGGAGTTCAGGGCTCCCACACTTCTGGCATCAAGCCTTCCCAAGCTTCCGTACGGCCTCAATTTCTTTCCAGACCTTGCAAACACAACCCAGCATGCGGAAATGATCTATTCCGACCTTGACCTCTCTGGATTCACACGAGAGGTGGCACGGTCGCTGTTCCGAACCGATAAGAAAAAGTCAAAACTCAGTCGCATTTCCTTTTCCGAGGCACATTTGAGTTTTGAGGGAGCCTCAAAGTACACCGTCGATGGGGAAATCCTTGAAGCTCCCGATGGAAAGGTTCACATCTGTCTTGGTCCGATCTTCACGTTTTGTTCTCCCTATGGCAAAATCCTCGAATCAAGTGAATGAGTCAGGAGACATGCAGACAGAGCCCACATCAGCAACCAGAAAACCCCTCGAGGCCCAAATCGACAAGCTGGCTGAGGGCTATGTGATTGAGTCTTCAATCCTTTCCCTCGACGCTCTTGACCAGGCCAACTTCAACTTCTGCAGCTCAGCCCATGGACTTTTTTTTGCACCTGGCGCACTCACCCCGAGAAAACAAACCCTGCTCTCCCAGGAGGCTTTTGATTTTCTCAAATGGCGTGGAATACCGGGGAACTTCCTTCCCTGCCCTTATTTTCGCAAAGTCAGCCTTGGCAGCCTTACGGTTGAGCTCCTTCCTTCAGGCATGGGGTGCGGCTCTTCGTTTCTGCGAATCGAAAAAGGAACAGAGTCCCTCTTCTATGCCAAAGAATGGGGTTTTCACGAGTCGGGAGCACTCCGAGCGGCTCAAATCAAGCCGGCCGATACCCTCATTCTTGAAGTCAACCACGACCTCCTTTGCCTCTCTGGGGCCGCAGAGCGACGCGAGCTCATGCGCTTTTTCGACACATGCAGCAAAATCACTCGGGCTGGGGAGTGGGTGATTGCCGTAGTGCCCAGTTTTGGTCCCACCCAAATGGTTCTCCATCGCTTGCACGCGCGAGGGATTCCCACGTACGTGGACCACTCGGGGTATCGAGCCCTCACAGCCCTCCAAGTTGAAATGCCCGAAAATGAAGCCCCCCCCTGGGTGGGTCACACTCGGAAGTTCAGCCCTTCAGAAGCTCAAAGCCAACCGGGTGTGTTGCTGCTGAACAAAGAATCTCTCAAAAACGTCAAACGCAAGCATCTGCCCGAAGGGGTTTGGCTATGGCTAGGCTCCGACGCCGCCGACCACTCCTATGTGAGACCCCAGTGGATTGATAATATTGCTTTTTCTGAGACATTTAGCACTCAGTTCAAACCTGATCTCAGCGATCTCAATCAACTCATTTCCGGAGTCTCTCCTCAGAGAATTGTCATTTCAGGTCTAACAGCCGCTTCACTCGGGCAAGCTTTGAGAAGACAGGGACACTCTGTCATTGTTCACGCACCCCTCATGCAGACCCTTTTCTAGAGCACCACATAAACGAAAGACCCCTTCCCTCACGGCACTTTGATCCAACGAGATCATTTGTTATGGGAATCTTTGACACACCAGACGAAGGAATGATGCGCATGGCTCCTCAACACCTGGACCGTCTCAATGACCATCAAATTGAGGCCGTGCAGCACAATGAAGGCCCGCTTGCAGTTTATGCAGGTGCAGGGAGCGGTAAGACTCGGGTGATTGTTCATCGAATTGTGGAGTTGATCCAGAATGGCGTTCCCGGATCGTCCATATTGGCCGTGACTTTCACCAACAAGGCTGCCCGTGAAATGCGGGAACGACTCCAGCAGATCGGTGGCTTTCCGGCACGAAATGTTTCTGTTTCAACCTTTCACTCGGCCTGCGCCCGCTTTCTCCGGATTTATGCAACCGAGTTGGGCTTTACGTCAAACTTTTCCATCGCCGATGACGGTGACCAAAAGGCAATCCTCAAAAGAATTGTTCAAGATCTGCGCATTCCCGAAACACGCGCTTCTGTGCAGACTTTTAGAGGCAAAATTGATCGGCTCAAAAACAAGGGCATCACTCCAGAGACCTATTTGCAGCAGCTGCGCGACTCTCCCGAAGGTCTGCAGACTGAAGTGCAATTGAGCTTCAGTCGCTACGGCGAAGAGCTCGATCCATCGCTCGTGCAGCGTGTCTATCAGAAGTATCAGGAAGCCCTCTCCGCCGCTGACAGCATGGACTTTAACGATTTGCTTCTGAAAATGGTTGAATTGCTCAAGTCGAATGAGAAGGTGCGAGCACAACTCCAAAATCGTTTCCGCTATTTCCTCGTTGATGAATTTCAAGACACCAACCCCATTCAGTTTGAATGGATTCAGCTTCTGTCGAGTCACACACGAAACATCTGCATTGTGGGCGACGACGATCAGAGCATTTACTCTTGGAGGGGAGCAGAGCCCAAGTTCATCATGGAATTTAAGAACTATTTTCCAGATGCCCAAGTTGTGAAGCTCGAACAAAACTACCGCAGCTCTTCCAATATTATCCAAGCTGCAAGCCAGGTCATTGCCCACAACCGAGTGCGGGCTCCAAAGACTCTTTGGACGGAGAACCCCGCTGGGGAAAAAATCTCTGTTGTCACCTGCGGCGACAACACAGCAGAAGGCGAGTGGATCGCTCAGCATGTTTCTGAGGCCGCCGCACAGGGAATGCCCTATAGCCATTCCGCTGTTTTATACCGCACCAATGCCCAGAGCCGAATCATTGAAGATGAGCTGAGAAAAAGGCTCATTCCCTACGTGATCTACGGCTCTGTTCGCTTTTATGAAAGAGCAGAAATCAAGGTTTTGCTCACGTATCTCCGGCTGCTTGTGAACCATAAAGACAACTTGGCTTTTGAAAAGTGCGTTAATGTGCCTCGGCGGGGTGTCGGCCCCAAAGCTCTCAGCGATCTTCATGAAGTGGCTTTGCATCACGGTTTGACTCTGTCTCAAGCCGCTGCGCGCATTGCCTATGGCGAATTGCCCAGCCCCTTTTCAAGGGGGCTGGGAGGCCTCAAGAAATTCGTCGATATTTACACTCAGCTCAAGATTCGTTTGGATGAGGGGGAAAAATCCCCAAAAATCTTGAAAAGCCTCATCCAAGAAATTGGTTTTGAAGACTATTTGCGCACGCAATATCCCGAAGACTTCGACGAGCGCTGGCTCAATGTGGTTGAGCTGCAAAACGCTTTGACGGAATTTGTGGAAAAAGCCGAGTCGGGTGAAATAGGGGAATGGACCGATCTCACCCCCAACGAGCTCGCCCAGGCAGCGGCACACCCGCTTGCAGCCTTCCTTGAATCGGCATCGCTCACCGTTGAACCCAACAGGCAAAACGTGGAACAAGGCTCTGAGGAAGCCGTTACCCTCATGACGGTTCACTCTGCAAAAGGCCTCGAATTTGAAGATGTTTGCGTTGCTGGCCTTGAAGAAGGTGTTTTGCCACATATGAACTCCATGGACACAGCCGCAGAAATAGAAGAGGAGCGACGCCTTCTCTACGTGGCTATGACTCGTGCTCGCCGCAAGCTCACGTTGATTCACGTGGAGCGTCATCGTTTCCGACGCGACATGCCCGTGGAACCCAGTCGCTTTCTCGATGAGATCCCCATTGAGCTTTGCCGGTTTTCAAATGAAGGGCCTTCTGTGAGACGTGGCTTTGCCTCCGGCTCAAGGAGTGCCCTTGCCTCTGATCGAAAACGCGCTCAACCCCACCTCCAACGTTTACAGGACTTGTTGTTGAAAGGTGACGAGCTCGCTTCACGTCAGTCAACTTCCAGCTCCTCAACGACCAACAACCCCCTCACCGACGGAGCCCCCTTTGAAGTCGGAGAAAGAGTGCAACACAAGGTATTCGGAGTTGGCGTTGTCAAATCACTCGAAAAAACTGTGGGCTCTTACCGACTGGAGATCCGTTTTCCACAGCTCGGTGTGAAGCGCTTGCTCCACACCTACGTGACCTCTCTGGATCGCGAACAACCAGCCAACGGAGAAGAAAAAAAAAGGGAAGAACACTATGACCTCCGTTGAAATTGCTCCATCTATTGCGGCAGGAAATCTCCTCCGACTTGAAGAAGAAGCGGTCAAGCTGGAAAGAGCCGGGGCAGACGCCATTCACTTCGACGTGATGGATGGTCATTTTGTTCCCCTCCTCACAATTGGCGTGCCCTTTCTCGAACAGCTTCGGCAGAAAACCAAACTGCACCTCGACGTTCACATCATGGTCAGCAACCCCGATGAAGTTTTTGAGCATTATCTGAATGCTGGTGCGGACACGCTCACCATTCCCTGCGAATCGGCCCGGCATGCGCACCGTATTGTCCAAGGCATACAGGGGCACGGAAAGCAGGCTGGGCTGGCCCTCAACCCGGGAACACCCTGGGAGTTTGTGAAGCCGCTTTTGCCAAACCTGGACCAGATCACCGTCATGGGGGTCAACCCAGGCTACTCCCGGCAAAAGCACATTCCGGAAACTGCTCTAAAAGTAAAAGAAATTTCAGACTATTGTAAAGAACAAGGTCTTTCCCCGCGCATTCAAGTTGATGGTGGTGTGAGCGACAAGAACATTTCTCAACTCTTCAACAGCGGCGCACGCAACTTTGTGGCTGGAGGCTTCGTTTTTGGAGATCAAGACGCAGCCGAGGCTATTGCGCTGCTCCGACAGACAGCACTGAGAAAGGGAACGGCGTGAAGGAAAAACACTCATCGCAAGAACTTGAGGTGCTTGAACCCAAATTGGCGGAATACCTCAAAACGAGCAATGGACCCATCAACGACATTGTGAGCCACATCATCAACTCTGGCGGAAAGAGGATACGTCCGCGTTTGTTCCTGCTTTGTTGTGAGCTTCTGGGGTACAGAGGGGAACACCGCCTTCCCATTGCGGCTGTGTGTGAGTACATCCACACAGCCAGTCTGTTGCATGATGATGTCATCGACAACTCACCCCTTCGCCGGGGCCGCCCCACCGTCAACTCTGTCTGGGGCGATGAGACAGCCGTTTTAGCAGGAGACATGATTTACTCCGCTGCCTGCCGGCTCATGGTGAAAACAGCGAGCCTTGACCTCATTGACTCGTTTGCAGAATGCATTCGCTCCATGAGCGAAAGTGAACTCCTCCAACTCCAGCTCCTGTGGAAAGTGGAAACACGGCCCGAAGAATATTTACAGGTTGTGCATGGAAAAACGGCCATTCTCTTCGCAGCCTCTTGTCAAACACCAGCTTTTTTGGCGCAGAAAGGGCCCGAAGTGGCTCAAGCTCTTTTCGAATACGGCAAGTCTTTGGGTGTGGCTTTCCAGATAGCCGACGACTGCCTCGACTACTCGCAGCCCGCCGACCAAACAGGAAAGCCGGCCGTAGCTGATCTTTTTGAAGGTAAACTCACACTTCCGTTGATTTTGGCTCTCAAAGAAGCGGGCACCGTTGAGCAACGCTTTGTGCAGAGCATTCTTTCAGGCGATGAAAAGAAAACCGAAAAAAACCAAATGCAACTGAGAGAAATTGTTGTGTCTTCCGGCGGAATTGAGAAATCTCTGCAGCACGCAGAACAAGAATCCGAGCTGGCCATTGCCACCCTGCGCAAGCTCACAGCGTCACACACTGACTTTCAAAGCGAGATTGTTGATGAGCTGGCTTCGTTGGCCAGAGGT
>JANQPW010000964.1 GCA_028285285.1 Silvanigrellales bacterium | reverse complement strand
ACACCACCACCGCTGGCTTTGGGCGGAGGTGGCCTCTGTCACCGCCCTCATATTGACTCCCACCTCAAGCGAGTTTGACTCCCAAGAAAGCGGAGCAATCAGCCGCAAGCCTCCACGATAGGCCTGTGAGAGAATTTCTCTGAAAATGGCCGGAATGAACACCTCTTTGTCTTGATATCGCAAGCTCTCACATCTTTTGCGGGCTACTCTTTCAACGTGACAGATTGATTGAAAGGACAATAAACTATGAAACTGACTACGAAAATGCTCATCAGCCTCGCTTTCACCCCCATTTCCATCGCCTTGGCCAAACCTGGTGATGTGATCCAGAGCTCTTTTGAAGGTCCTCTCAATTTGGAGGTGTGGAAGCACTGGCAGGCTTCTTGGAACGTAGAGAGACGTGAGCAGGCAGTTGATTTTCAACTTGCTCGAGGCTGGGACTCAGAAGGAAGCAGGTTCCTTGAGCTCCGGTACACAAGACCTCTGCACAATGCAACGGCGGAATTCTCCGTGAAGCATCTTCGGCGAACCGGAGAGTGGGAGGTCAGCGAAATTTCTCTGCCTGCTTTCACAATTGTGGGACTCCAAGATGAAAGCTCCACGCTTTTTCGACTGCAAACGGACGATGCGACGGACTTTTCAGGAAAACACGTTGTTTCTGAGATCCACTTTAGAGTCTTATCCGACAACTCTGAGATCTTTTCGGAAACGGTTCATCCCATGTTTGTGCGTGGCAAAAACCAACTTCATTTTGAAAATGAAATAGACCCCCACTCAGCCCACGCTGGCCAGGGTACCGTTGTGGTGGGCGGTGCCAGCATCTCAGACCGAGGGATTGGTGAGTGGCAAGGACGACTGGTGAATCCCCTTTTGAGTTTTATGGACAGAAACCTGCTTCTCGCTGGTTCTGCCGTTGGGCTCCACAGGCACGTTCAGAATCAAGAGATGTTCTTTGTGGAGTCAGGAAGCGCTGTCGTTCAGAACGGTGTCGCCCAAACCGATGGTGATACATACAGAGTCGAACGCAAGTGGAATAGTGCCGGTGACATCAAAGAAACTGATGCCGTTCGTGGAAGCGGTGGCTGGTTGGAAACCCGAACCCTTAAGGCAGGGCAAGCCACTGTGATTGTTCCTGATCCCGACTCAAAAAGCACAATCTATTTCAATGGGATCTCCGCGGAATCGGATGTTGTTTTTTGGACCATGGGCACAAGAGGTTAAAGAATCAGCTCAGAAATTTTTGCCCTTCAACTCCTCTCTTCCCCTGGCTTTGCTATGCAAAGCCTCTTCCGACCGCTAACACGGAAACCAATACCTACCTTGATGTGACCGAGCTGCAATAGGTTCGAGGAACCAAAAATAATCTAGGAGAAAAACTATGAAAAAATCAATCAAATGTTTCATTGCAGCCTCTTGTTTTCTTCTTGTAGGAAACGGCTATGCAGAAACCAATTCGTTGATCAGAGCCGACACAATCAATTGTTCCCTCGAATACATCACACCGGACTTCCAGTCTTTTGAAACGGAGACAATTTCATTCCCAACCGCAGACCTCGAAGATGGTTTCGTGGCAACCGTGGAAGATGATGCATTCATTGGCTCTCTACTTGTAGACGCCAGTGTTGGAAAAATCCGAGTGGCGACCAACTTCATGCGACTCAAAGCCAACCCATTTATTGGTGCTATTGATGTTCGCCAACTGCGTCGAAACAACAATAAGAAAATTCTCGTGGCAGAATCGTTTCCGCTTGTGAACACATTTCTGTTCCTTGAGAATCCCGTTACAGTCGAGGGGACCCTTATCAATCAGGCTGCATTGGTCTGTCGGGGAGCGAGGCAAGGGGGCGGAAATAGCCACATAGAACGATTTGAGCTTGACCCGGAGAGCTTTGGAATAAAGTGATCTCTCATCAAAACGCTGACCCTGAGGATGCGGGCTCACTTCTCTTCTATTTTAGAAACAGGAACCAACTGAACGTTGAGGTTGTATACGGCCGACTTTCGACCACAACCCATCCGTTCAGAAACTCTGACAAGGAAATTCTCTATTTCTTCTGCAACAATCTGGACATTCTTAGGATCCGCCGGAAAGGTCACGGACGAAATGTTCCGCAGCTTCAGATTCACATTAAAGAGCGCTTCTTTGGCCTGTGAAATGCTCTGGGCATGCGACTGCTTGAGAGCGTAGTCTGAACAGCCAAAGTCCGCCAACAGCGGCTTTTCTATTCGGCTCCACACACCCTCACTGAACTTAAGGTACCCCAGACGAAGCAGCCGATTTTTAGCATCTTGCGCTTGCTGCCTCGTGATCTGGAGAGTCTCCGCAATCCAGTTGTCAGACTCAAGCTTGTGCTCGTCCAGCTTTACCAGGTTCAAAATGGCGAAATGGTACCAGTCCGCAACGAGGTGGAAAGCGTCGGCAGTCATTCTCTCATGAGAGCGGTTGCTGACGAGGGGCCCGGAATCACGACCTCCAAGCCGACATTTTCGGATCCGCTTTTCACTGTTGTGCAAATTCCTGATGTGTTCAACTTCTGCGTGGCTGTAACATTCTCTTTGGATCACCTTCTCAAGGGCTCCCCACGAAAGCATTCTCTTTCCTGAAAGAAACTGAGACAGTCGTGCCGGGGACACTCCTGTTTGCCGGGCAAACGCCCGAATCGAAAAGCTTGGATTCGCTGTTTTCTTTTGAAAGAAAAGCGCCTGAATCCACTCAGTGGTAGACGTGATTCCCGTGATGTCGATCGACCGGTCACGCTTCAATGTGGTCCCCAGCTGCAAAAGCGGTACTCAGCGCCATTGGAACTGAGTGGTGGCCGGTATACGCTATCGATTCGATCGGGAAACACGTACCGACAGATCAAACTCCCACCAATTTGATCGGATCTTTTGCAAAAATTACTCACGTAAAGTCGGGAGCCCCTGCCAGGAAAATACCCACGCCTTTTGAGAAATGCTCCAAACTCCCGCCACTGGTTTTCAATTCGAAACTCCCAGGGCGCATCAAACTCCTCCACCTGACCATCGCCACTTTCCATGGTCGCAGTGGAACAATTGTCTGTCTTGAGAATGGTCCAGATCTGACCATTTTCAGACTCAAAAAAGGGCAGGTATGTCGACCTTTCCTTCATGTAAGTCGCATAAGACGTCTGCGTCCAACTCCTCAGCTCACGGGTCGATATGAGCACATTGAACCATCTTGCAAAACTTGAGGAACTATGGCGTTTCTGAATGGCAAGCTCTCGATAGATCATTTCATGCAAGACAAGGCCAGCGCGACCAATTCCGTCCAAACGATCCCAAATACTCCTGTCGATAATATATCTTGGTTCACCTGGGCGAGGGTTAGTGAAATGAACCGCGGCTTGTCGTAAAAAACAATCAGGCCCGGGTAGCCCAATGGGTGTGCCGTCTTCCGTCGCTCCCAGGTCAATTTCAATGATTCTTGTCAGCTCAGGGTCAGAGAAGTTCCTCAATTCTCGCCTAAACTTGTCTGCACGATAGGGATCCAGGCCGGCCAGTCTCTCTATGACGATCAGCGCATTCCGTTGGAAATCAGCATCCGCCTCTCCCATGTCAAGTTCCAACCCTCGAATTCCCGTTGCCTCCCAATGATCGACAAGCAGAGGCATTTCACGCGAGTCGCATTCGATCACATGGCCGCCGTTGCCTCGAATATCTCCTCCATATGCATTCTGCAACTGGGCCTCAGCAGCATTTGCCACCAACGCACCGCTCGTGAACACAAGAATCTTAGCTAGTGCTCTTTTCACAAGCCCTTTCCCCCATCTGTAGAGTTGACTTCGGCTCTCTCTACCGATCAATCTACTTTCCCAGATGCCGATTGCAATGTTTTTGGAAACAAAGTGTTTCACTCAAATTGGAAACAAAGAGGTCAGCCCTTGAAAGAAATGGAGAGAGTTGTGCCCGGTCATCTCCTTCACTCCTTCAGATCGGTCCACTCAATTTCGGGAATCTCAAGGCCCTCGGCTGATTCATTCAGACTCTTCCATCTGTACTCGTAGATCTTTCGCAGTGCGTGCAAACCGCCTTTTCTGTTTTTGCGGTCGTACTTTGAAGTGAGTGGCTCAAGAGAATACTTCGTGGTTGCTGTCACTCCCCGATCTGAAAGACGTCTTTTCAGCCTTGGGTGAGAGGAAATATAGGCTTCCGCGGCTGGGACAAAACTCTGGCGCAGAGCTTCGAAATCTTGATCGTTCAGGCGATACTGGAGATTCCCATCAGAGGTAACAAACTCAAAGGCCGAAGCGAGACCTGTGGCAAGGCCCTCTGCAAGACTTGCCGGAGCAGAGGCTCGTCCATTGAGAGCACCAAAGGAAAGCTGAGAGATCAGTTTCTTCATCGTGGTCTCAACTTGCTCCCAAGCGTCATCGGTGATCCCGTAGCTCAGGAAATACAAGTCGGTTGTGGTTTGTCCGTTCACAACATCAAACTTGCGGCTTGAGGCATCAATCATGCGGCCAATAGTTTTGACCACCTCTGCTTCATTCTTGATGTGCTTACTTTGCCGCATCATGGTCTTGAGGTTTTCATAGCTGGAACTGGGAGCTTGCAAAACGTGATCTTGATTGATGATAGAAGTGACAGTCATGATGGAACGCACATCCAACTGGACTTCCTTGGGCCACGCATGAGCTGAAAGATGGTAGGTCGTGTCATGGGTGCCTAGTGCACCAACTTCAGCTCTCGGAATCAGTCCGTCGGCAATGAGACTGAGGTATTGAAGACCATCCAGTTTTTCTTCCACCTTGGTGTAGCGGTAGTGGGTGGAATGGTGGCCCCTCTTGCGAAGTTCCACATTGAGCGCATCGAGCTGGTGATTCAAATAAGCAACACTGGGAATGGTCATCCAACCTTCTTTTTCGTTTTGAAAGAGGCCAAGAAACTTTGAAATTTGAGAGTTAGCCTGAAGAGCCAAGCGAGGGTCGCCCGTCGGATCATTTTTGTCATCAAGGCAATTTAAGAGCGGCACTTTGACGAAGTCACCGCTCACCAAGTATGCATAAGCATTTCCCCAAAGAGGTTTGTCTTGGATCACATGTGTGTCAATGAGGTGCTGAATGATGGGGTTTTTCCAAGGGGATATTTTCACGATCTCTCTTGGATTTGGCCCTCTTGTTTCCCCTAAGGCAATATTTTTCACATAAACAGAGTGATTGTGTTTTTCCCGATCCTCCACACCGCGTGTCCAAAAGTCAATGATGGCTTTCAGGTCGCCGCCGCTCAAGGTTGTGCGCCCATTTGGATTTTTTCGAAGATGAGAGAGACAGTCCTCAATCTTTCGAGTGAGGTCGGGAGACAAGTTATATGGAGCAATTCCAATTTTCCCTGTTCCATTTTGCTCCCCTCGCAAACGCGATAGGCCATCGCCGGCTTCACAGGAAACAACAACCGGCAACGAAATAGAAACAACAAGGAGTCCAATGCATCCAGGCCTGAAGAGTGATCGAAGGCTCATAGTTTGTTTCCTCAAAGGAACATTGTCTCCAAAGGCAAACTCACTCGAGAATCAGTTTCGATTTGAGTTGGTCTATGTTCTGGCTCATTAAGTCAGCCCCAATCGGTGAGATGCAGCGAAAAGCAAATGCTCTCGGAGCCTCGAAAACGGAGTTGGGCTGTGCAGTAGTAAACCTTACATTAGCTAGAAACGAGAGATCGCCGAGCTGGGAAGAAGGGTTTAAGCTGAGGTTTAGAGCTCCGGCATTTGCTGGCATACCGTGACTTCGCTTTTCTTCCAAGTGATCAAAAGTGCCAATCTTGATCGGCCTCTCCTGCGAATCCAGTTGCAGATCAATAGAATGCTTGTGCCCTGTGCCTGCTTCCCAGGCAAGTCTCTCTTGAGTCGCCGTGGCATCAATCAGGAGATACTTGCTCTTGGTCTTTTTGTCTGAATTGGGCACTCCTTCAGATGTGGTGAAAAGTGCAAACACAGGTACGCTTTGTGTGGCGTCGGTGTCTTTCAGATCTTCAGTGATGACCAACATGCGGGTGTTGAAATACTTTGGCTCAAAGGCTCGGCCGCCCTGCTCACAGGCCATCGCAACTTTGAAGTCTTTGCTGGGGTTTTTCTCCAAAAAAGCTTCAAAAGCACCTCTGAAGCCATGAGGCACCAAGGATCTCAGGTACTTGTTGTTGGGGTTTGTGATTTCTGTTGAGGCCTCATTGGCATTGGCGTTTGGCAAAGTCTTGTTCGAAGAGCTTGGCCCACTTTGGACGCACGCGGATGCCAAAAGACTCAAAGAAAAACAGAGACCTATGTGGTGAAAGCCCTTCATACTGACTGCTCCTCGATTGTGGTTTTGTCACCCTTAAGCAAGCCTTGTACCAAAAGACGCTCTCATTTTGTGAGAACGGTAAAACGCCGATTGTCGGCAAAGCATGTGGAACATCAGATTTGATTTCTTCTGAAATAACAATACGATGTTAAAATTAAGAGTTGCACTTGAAATTTACATGTTTTTTTCAAGTGAGCCTGAGCATAGCGAATGGCGAGGGAAACTGCTGAGCTAACGGAACCAAAAAGTTCTGTTAGCGAACAGAGAGTCATAAATAA